>VXPR01000035.1 GCA_009839405.1 Gammaproteobacteria bacterium | reverse complement strand
AGACTCTCCAGCGAGCGACTGACCTCAATGGCGCGGCCGTGGCGCGCAATCTCGCGGCGTCCCACTCCGGCCGCATGGCGGCGCACGATCCGCACTCGCTGCCGGCCACCGACGCCGAGGGCGAGGCCATGCAGCGCGACCCGGATCGACGGCGCTATCTGACCGCATACCAGAGTGCAGCCCTCGCGGACCGCTTCGAGCACTTGGTGCAGCAGGTGCAAAGTGCCGAGGCGACTGCTTCCGACCCGGCAGCGCGTGCCGTGCCTCAGGGTGGCGGCCAAAACACCCTTGGCGGGGTTGGCACCCATGTGTCGCCCGCTCGAGCGAACATGCCCCTCACCGACGTGGTCGCCGAAGCCTACTTCACGCTCCTCACGCCCAAGGACGAGTACGAAGTTGCGCGGCTCTACACGGACGGCAGTTTCGCCGCTAAGCTCGCGCAGCAATTCGAGCCGGGCTTTGGGATCAGCTACCACATGGCGCCACCCATCCTGAGCCGCCCGGGCTCGCGCCGAAAGCTGGCGCTCGGCCCTTGGATGACACCCTTGCTCCGCCTTTTGGCGCGAATGCGCCCGCTGCGCGGCAGCCTCTTGGATCCATTCCGCTTCACCGGTGACCGCAAGCTCGAACGCAAGCTGCTGCGCCTCTACGAAGACGACATTGCCCTCGTGCTCGCGCACTTGGACGCGGGCCGCCTGCCGGCGGCCATCGCATTGGCCCGCTGGCCCATGGATGTGCGCGGCTACGGCTTCATCAAGGAGGAGGCAGCCGAGGCCGCGCTGGAACGCAGGCAAGGCCTGCGCCAGGCGGTGCAGGCGTTGCCCATCGATCGCGCCGCATAGCGCACGAGTCGCTCAAGGAAGCCGAGCTGCCCTCGTCGCCGCGTTGATGATGGTGCCCGGAGCCGGACTTGAACCGGCAAGGGGTTGCCCCCGAGGGATTTTCTTGCCCGCTACGGCTTTCGCCGCCGCCGCTCGCCAGGTTGGCTTTGGTGCGGCGTTTGGGGTCTGGACTTTCCCTTCGCCGTGCCGCGCGAAGTGCGCGGTTTAGGCGGGGGCCGTCAAGTCTCTACACCTTCCGGGTGCTCTGGGCAGCACTCGCCGGCTTGGCTCGGGATTGCCACCAGCGCGGACATTGCCGCCTGCTGAGGTTTCCCCGAATTTGACCCCGGTCATCCCGTGCGTTTCCGCGCGGGCGCTCAAATTGCGTTAAGTCCCCTGTGTTTACCTATTTCACCATCCGGGCGATGCTCGACCGCTTGATCGGAGCGTTCGGATCATAGCGCGGTCGTGGTCGCCATGTTCCTAGCCCGCATTTCTCACCAGCCCTCGTAGCGAGGGCGACGAGGCGCCGCTGTGGCTGCGGGCGCGGAGTGGAAGACGGCGAAGGCATAGCTGCGTACTATGTTGAGCCGGCTGGAGCGAGCACGCGCAGCCACAGCGAGTGCATCGTCGTCCGCAGTAGAGGGCCGGTGAGAAATGCGGGCTAGTGGACGGGATGCGGGGCGGTCGCTTCGAGGACGGGCCGCCAGAGGACATTTCGACCGCGCCTTCGCTGCGCCTGGGTGGGCCGAGAGGCTAGGTTTTGCTCTATGATTCCACGCCAACAACAAAGCAGCTGACGAGACCAATTCCTGCCGATGAGTGCCGAGCGCCCGGTCAATCTTCCGCTGCCGAGCCTGTTCTTGAACATGCCGGTGACGGCAGTGGTGTCCATCCTGCATCGGCTGAGCGGTGCGGCGCTGTTCGTTGGGGTCATCTACGTCTTCTTTCTGGCCGAACTTGCAGTGGAGGACGCGGCAGGGTTTGACGAGGCGGCGCGGATTGTGGCGACGCCGCTCGGCAAGTTCGGGATTTGGATCGTGCTTGCCTCGCTCGCGTTTCACTTTCTTGCCGGGGTGCGGCATCTGCTGCTCGACTTCCACGTTGGCGACTCCCTGCGCGGCGGTCGCGTCGGTGCCTGGATCACCTTCGTCCTGACGCTGGCGGCGGCGATTGCCGCGGGGGCATGGCTTTGGTAACCAACGTCACGAGCTTTGGCCGATCGGGCCTCTCGGACTTCGTGCTGCAGCGCGTATCGGCGCTGGTGCTTGGTGCCTATGGGCTTTGCTTGGTCGGCTTCTTTGTCACCACGGACGTGAGCCATGCGAGCTTGGCGGCGTTTCTTGGCGGCACGGTCATGCAGTGGTTCTCCACCGCAGCCATCCTTGCCTTGGCCGTTCACGCCTGGATCGGCATGTGGACGGTGGGCACCGACTACATCCGCCAACATGCCTTCGGCGCGGGCTTGGGCGGCAGCGCCTTTGGCCTCCGACTCGTCTACCAGTTCGGCTGCGTGGCGGCCATCGTGGTGTACATGGCCTGGTCGCTCACGATCATTTGGGGACTGGCATGAGTCGTTTGCGACGGATGGAGTTCGACGGCCTCATCGTCGGCGGCGGCGGTGCCGGGATGCGGGCGAGCCTGCAACTGGCGCAGTCGGGCCTTAGAACTGCCGTGCTCTCCAAGGTGTTCCCCACGCGCTCGCATACCGTCTCGGCCCAGGGCGGCATCACCTGCGCCATCGGCAGCGATGATCCGGACGACGACTGGCGCTGGCACATGTACGACACCGTCAAGGGGTCGGACTACATCGGCGATCAGGACGCCATCGAATACATGTGCAGCGTTGGCCCGCAGGCGGTGTTCGAGCTCGAGCACATGGGGCTGCCGTTTTCCCGTACGGAAACGGGACGCATCTACCAGCGCCCGTTCGGCGGGCAGTCGAAGAACTTCGGCAAGGGCGGCCAGGCGTCACGCACGTGCGCGGCTGAAGATCGCACCGGCCACGCCCTGCTGCACACGCTCTATCAGAGCAACCTGCGGGTCGGCACGACGTTCCTGTCGGAATGGTTCGCCGTGGACCTCGTCACCAACGCCGACGGCGCGGTTGTGGGCGTGGTGGCCATCGAGATCGAGTCCGGCGAGGTGGTGTTCATCCAGTCGCGGGCAACGATCCTCGCCACCGGCGGTGCCGGCCGCATCTATGCCAGCCCCACCAATGCCCTGATGAACACCGGCGACGGCGTCGGCATGGCCTTGCGGGTCGGCGTTCCGGTGCAGGACATCGAGATGTGGCAGTTCCATCCCACCGGCATTCACGGCGCCGGCGTGCTGGTGACCGAGGGTTGCCGGGGCGAGGGCGGCTATCTCATCAACGCCGATGGCGAGCGCTTCATGGAACGCTATGCGCCGACGGCGAAGGACCTAGCCGGGCGCGACGTTGTGGCCCGCTCCATGATTCTCGAACTGCTCGACGGCCGAGGCGCGGGGCCGGACAAGGATCACGTCCTGCTCAAGCTCGATCACTTGGGCGCAGACGTGTTGAATGCGCGCCTGCCGGGCATCCTCGAACTCTCGCGCACCTTCGCCCATGTGGACCCGATCACCGAACCCATCCCGGTCGTGCCCACCTGCCACTACATGATGGGCGGCATCGCCACCAACGTCGACGGTCAGGCACTTACCCAGGATGCAAACGGGCAGGATGTGGCCGTGGAGGGCCTCTACGCCGTCGGCGAGGTGGCCTGCGTTTCGGTACACGGCGCCAATCGCCTCGGCGGCAATTCGCTCCTGGACCTCGTGGTCTTTGGCCGCGCCACCGGCATCCACATCGAGGAGGTGATGCGGCAAGGCGTGTCCTACCGCGAAGCCAGCGAAGACGACCTTGATCGCGCCACCGCGCGCCTCAACCGCTGGGACCAATCATCCACCGGCGAAGGCGTTGCCGAACTGAAACGCGAGCTGCAGAACACCATGCAGGTGAACTTCGGCGTCTTCCGCACCGAGGAACACATGCTCGCCGGCATCGAGACCCTCAAGGACTTGCGCCGGCGCATCGGCGCCGCCCACCTGCCCGACAAGAGCCGCGCCTTCAACACCGCCCGGCTCGAAGCGCTGGAACTCGACAACCTGCTGGAAGTGGCCGAAGCCACCGCCATCGTCGCGGAGGGACGACGCGAGAGTCGCGGTGCCCATGCCCGCGACGACTACCAGGAGCGGGACGACGAGAACTGGCTGTGCCATTCGCTGTACTTCCCGGCGGACGGTCGGGTGGCCAAGCGCGGCGTCAACTTTGCGCCCAAGACGATGGAGGCGTTCCAGCCGATGGAGCGGAGTTACTGAACATGAAAGTCAGCATCTATCGCTTTGACCCGGACGCCGACGAGAAGGCGCGCATGCAGGACGTGGAGGTCGAGCTGCCGGAGGGCCGCGACCTGATGGTGCTCGACGTGCTCGAGCTCGCCAAGAGCCGCGACCCCTCCATCGCCTACCGCCGCTCCTGTCGCGAAGGCGTGTGCGGCTCCGACGGCATGAACATCAACGGCAAGAACGGCCTTGCCTGCATCACGCCGGTGTCGGAGGCGGCGCGGGGGGGCAAGCTGGTGCTGCGGCCACTGCCGGGATTGCCGGTGATCCGCGATCTGGTCGTGGACATGAGCGCCTTCTTCCGCCAATTCGAACGGGTCAAGCCCTATCTCATCAACGATGCACCGCCACCGGCTGAGGAGCGGCTGCAATCGCCGGAAGACCGCGCCAAGCTCGATGGCCTTTACGAATGCATCCTCTGCGCCTGCTGCTCCACCTCCTGCCCGTCGTTCTGGTGGAACCCCGACAAGTTCGTCGGGCCGGCGGGACTGCTCCAGGCTTACCGCTTCCTTGCCGACAGCCGCGACACCGCCACCACCGAACGCCTCGCCGAGCTCGAAGACCCGTTTAGCGTGTTCCGCTGCCGGGGCATCATGAACTGCGTCAACGCCTGTCCGAGGGGCCTCAACCCAACCCGCGCCATCGGCAAGATTCGCTCCATGCTCCTGACCGAGGCCACCTGAGTCCCGATTCGCCGCCGTCAGCAAGGAGGAGAGCAAGATGCCTGAGTCCTTCGTCGAACGGATGCGGCGCAGTTCCCATGTGGCGGGCGGCAACGCCGCCTACGTGGAGATGCTCTACGAGAACTATCTCGACGACCCGAACGGCATCCCCGAAGCCTGGCGGCAGTATTTCGACCGCCTGCCGATGGTGGATGGGGTGGTGGGGGACGTGCCCCACAGCACCATCATCCAGCACTTCGAGCGGCTAGGTCGCAACCGCCTGCGGGCACAGCCGGAACGCGTTGCCACCGAGGTCACTTCCGAGCACGAGCGCAAGCAGATTCGCGTGCTCGAACTCATCATCGCCTATCGTCGCCGGGGCCACCTCCGGGCATCGCTGGACCCGCTCGGCATGTGGGAGCGCGAGCCGGCGCCCGAGTTGGATCTCGCCCACCACCACCTCTCCGAAGCCGACCTCGACACGGTCTTCAGCACCGGTTCCGCGCAGTTCTTCGAGGGCGGGCAGGCGACCCTGCGCGACATCGTGGCGGCGCTGAAGCAAACCTACTGCGGCTCGCTTGGCGTCGAATACATGCACATCACGGATGCCGCGGAGCAGCTTTGGGTGCGGCAGCGGCTGGAATCCGTCCATGCCGCGCCGGAGTTCTCGCCGGACACCCAGCGCACGGTGCTCGACCGTCTCACCGCCGCCGAGGGGCTCGAGAACTACCTGCACGCCCGCTATCCGGGCACCAAGCGGTTCGGCCTAGAAGGCGGCGAGAGCCTCATACCCATGCTGCACGAGACGCTGCAAAGGCTCGGCTCGCACGGCATCGTCGAGACCGTCATCGGCATGGCGCACCGGGGCCGGCTGAACGTGCTGGTGAACATCCTCGGCAAGGACCCGGGCAAGCTGTTCGACGAGTTCGAGGGCGTGATGCCGGACACCGACCGCAGCGGCGATGTCAAGTATCACCAAGGCTTCTCCTCCAACGTCATCACGCCGGGCGGGGAGATGCACGTGGCGCTGAGCTTCAATCCCTCGCACCTCGAAATCGTGGGGCCGGTCGTTGCCGGGTCCGTGCGCGCCCGCCAAGATCGCCGGCGCGACTACGCCGGCTCCTTGGTGGCGCCGATCCTGATCCACGGCGATGCCGCCTTCGCCGGCCAGGGCGTGGTGATGGAGACCTTTCAGATGTCGCAGACCCGCGGCTTCCACATCGGCGGCACCATCCACGTCATCGTCAACAACCAGATCGGCTTCACCACGGACCGGCGCGAGGATGCCCGTTCCACCGACTACTGCTCGGAAGTGGCGAAGATGGTTCGGGCGCCGATCCTGCACGTGAACGGCGACGATCCTGAGGCGGCTCTCTACGCCATGCAACTGGCGGTGGACTACCGCATGCAGTTCTCGAAGGACGTAGTGGTGGACCTCGTCTGCTATCGGCGGCGCGGCCACAACGAGGCCGAAGAGCCGATGAAAACCCAGCCGATGATGTATCAGGCCATTCGCTCGCATCCGACGGTGCGGCGCATCTACGCCGATCGGGTGGTGGCGACGGGTGCCTTCACCGATGCCGAGGTGGATGCCGAGGTGGAGCTGTACCGCTACGCATTCGACACCTCCGACCTCACGGCGCTGTCGCTGGTGGAGGAACCGGACCGGGCGCTGTTCGTGGACTGGACGCCGTATCTCGATGCCGACCGCGAATCCTCCGCCGACACCCGCGTGAGCCTCGAAGCGCTGCGCGACCTCGCCAGCCGCCTCGACCGATTGCCGGAGGGTTTCGTGCTGCACCGCCAAGTGCAGAAGATCGTCGAGGACCGCCGCCGCATGGCCGCCGGCGCCATGCTCGCCAACTGGGGCTTCGCCGAGACGATGGCCTATGCCACGTTGGTGTCGGAAGGCTACGAGGTGCGCCTCGTTGGCCAGGATGTGGGGGTCGGCACCTTCTCCCACCGCCACGCCAGCCTCTACAACCAGAAGGACGGCAAGCGCTACATCCCGCTCGATCATCTGAGCGAAGAGGCCAACTTCGACATTTACGACTCGCTGCTCTCGGAAGAGGCCGTGCTCGCGTTCGAGTACGGCTACTCCACCACCGCTCCCCGCACGCTCACCATTTGGGAGGCGCAGTTCGGCGACTTCGCCAACGGTGCGCAGGTGGTGATCGATCAGTTCATCTCCAGTGGCGAGACCAAGTGGGAGCGGCTCTCGGGGCTCGTCATGCTGCTTCCGCACGGATACGAGGGGCAGGGGCCGGAGCATTCGTCGGCGCGGCTCGAGCGCTACCTGCAGCTCTGCGCGGAGGACAACATGCAGGTGTGCCTGCCGAGCACCCCGGCGCAGGTCTTCCACATGCTGCGGCGGCAAGTGATGCGGCCCTTGCGCAAGCCGCTCGTGGCGCTCACGCCCAAGAGCCTGCTCAGGCACAAACTCGCCACATCGACGCTGGAAGACCTCACCGACGGGCACTTCCACAGCGTTATCGGCGAGATCGACGACCTGGATGCCAAAGCGGTGAAACGAGTGGTGTTGTGCAGCGGCAAGGTCTTCTACGACCTGTTGCAGGAACGCCGCGAGCAGGAACTCGCCCACGTTGCCGTGGTGCGCCTGGAACAGCTCTACCCGTTCCCGGAGCAGGAACTTGGCGATGTCCTGCAACAATGGCCCAACATGCGCGAGGTGGTGTGGTGCCAAGAGGAACCGATGAATCAGGGCGCCTGGTACTCGAGCCAACACCACATGCGCAACGTGCTCGCGGTACTGCCCGGCGGCATCGAACTCGCCTACGCCGGCCGCGAGGCCTTCGCCGCTCCGGCGAGTGGCTACATGGCACGCCACATCGAACGCCAGCAAGCGCTGGTGCGGGACGCGCTGACGGGGATAGACGGGGCCTGACGCGATGACAACCGAGATCAAGACACCGACCTTTCCGGAATCCATCGCCGACGGCACGGTTGCGGCATGGCACAAGGCCGTTGGCGAGCCGGTGCGGCGGGACGAAGTGCTGGTGGACATCGAGACCGACAAGGTGGTGA
>VXPR01000136.1 GCA_009839405.1 Gammaproteobacteria bacterium | reverse complement strand
GTGCACGGGCGGCGGCAACCACCGCCTCTTCGGTGGCGTCCACCGGCACCGTGATTCGGCCGCGCATCTTGCCGTTCACCTGCACGGCGACTTCCACGGACTCCTCCACGGTCTTGGCGGGGTCGTAGTCAGGCCACGATGCCGATCCGAATAGACCCTCGGCGTGCCCCAGGCGTTCGTAGAGTTCCTCCGCGATGTGGGGGGCAAACGGCGCCAGCATGACGATAAGCGGTTCGAGCTCCGCCTTCTTCGGCGTGCGTCCGCCAGCGCGGGCCTCGTTCAGGTATTCCATCATGGCGGCGATGGCGGTGTTGTACTGGAGTTCCGGCACCTGTTCGCTTACCTGCTTGATGGTTCGGTGCAGGGCACGTTCCACGTCCGGGTCCGGGGCGTCGGGGGCCGCCTCTTCGACGCTCTGCCACAGGCGACCCAGGAAGCCGTGCGGGCCTTGGATGCCGCGCCCCTGGTAGTCGCCGCCCTGTTCGTAGGGGCCAAGGAAGAGCAGATACAGGCGCATGGTGTCGGCGCCGTAGCGACGGATCACATCGTCCGGCGTAATGACGTTGCCCTTGCTCTTGGACATCTTCTTGCCTTCGCGGATGAGCAGGCCGTGGGCGCGAAAGCGAGTGAAGGGTTCGTCGAAATGCAGCACGCCGTGGTCGTGCAGCGCCATGCTGATGAAGCGGGCATACATCAGGTGCAGCACGGCGTGCTCGTTGCCGCCGATGTAGGAATCCACGGGTAGCCATTTGCGGGTGAGTTCGGCATCGAGCGCCACGTCGTCGCGGTCGGTGCTGGGGTAGCGCAGGAAGTACCAGCCGCTACAAAGGAAATTGTCGGTGACGTCGGTGTCGCGGTGCGCCGGCCGGCCGCACACCGGGCAGGGCACTTCGTACCACTCCTTCACTCGCGCCAGCGGGCTGACGCCAGAGTCGTCCGGGCGAAAGTCGTCGAGATGGGGCAGTTCCACCGGCAGGTCGGATTCCTCGAGCGGCACCGGTCCGCAGTGGTCACAGTGCACCATCGGGATCGGTGGCCCCCAGTAGCGCTGGCGGGAAACACACCAGTCCCGCAGGCGAAAGTTGGCCTGGCCCCTGGCTTGTTCCTGCGCTTCCAGGCTCGCGACGATGGCGCGCTTGCCGTCGGCCACCGACAGGCCGTCGAACTCTCCGGAATTGACGAGGGTGCCGTCCCCAGCCCATGCCGCTTCGAGGGGTGTTTCGGCGGTTTCCCCATCCGCGGCGATCACGCGCACGATGGGCAGGTCGAACTCCTGAGCGAACTCGAAGTCGCGTTCGTCGTGCCCTGGCACGGCCATGATGGCGCCGGTGCCGTAGCCCATCAGCACATAGTCCGCAATCCACACGGGGATGCGCTCGCCGTTGACCGGATTGATGCAGTAGGCACCGGTAAAGACCCCGGTCTTGACCTTGTCGGTCTTCTGGCGTTCCACCAGGTCTTGCCTTGCCACCTGCTCGCGGTAGGCGTTCACGGCCTTGCGCTCGGAGTCGGTGGTGATGTCGTCCACCAGGGGATGCTCCGGCGCGAGCACCATGTAGGTGGCACCGAACAGCGTGTCGGGGCGGGTGGTGAACACGCGAATGGTCTCGGCATGGCCATCCAACGGGAAATCCACCTCGGCACCTTCGCTGCGGCCGATCCAGTTGATCTGCGCCTTGCGGGTTTTGTCGGACCAGTCGATGTGCCCCGTGTTGGCGAGCAGCCGCTCCGCATAGTCGGTGATGCGGAAGAACCACTGCGGCAGGTCACGCTGCTCCACCGGGCTTTCGCAACGCTCGCAAAGGCCCTGGATCACCTGTTCGTTGGCAAGCACTGTCTTGCAGGACGTGCACCAGTTCACGGGGGCCTGGCGTCGTTCCACGAGCCCCGCCTCGTGCAGCTTGAGGAACACCCACTGGGTCCAGCGGTAGTAGTTGGGGTTGGTGGTGTCGACCGTGTGGTTCCAGTCGAACATGCCGCCGAACCGGCGCAGCATCCGGGTGAAGTTGTCGATGTTGCGCGGGATGAGGTCGTTCGGGTTGACCCCCACCTTGAGGGCGTAGTTCTCCGAATGGATGCCGAAGGCGTCGAAGCCCATGGGCTGGAACACGTCCTTGCCCTTCAGCCGCCAGAAGCGGCCGTTGGCATCGGCGCCGGTGTAGGCATAGATGTTGCCGATGTGCAGCCCCTCCGCCGAAGGGTAGGGGAACATCATCAGGTTGTAGTACGGGTCCTTGGCGCCGCGCAGGTCGTCCTGGCTCAGCCGGTTCACGCCCAGCCGCTCCCAACGCTCCTGCCACTTCTCCTCGACCGCATGCGGGTCGTAGCGCTCGCCCATGGGCCCGAACCTCAAGAAAACGGCGCACCTTACCGCATATCCGGGGGCTGCGGCACGATGCCGGCAACCGAGCGCCGAGCCGCACCGAGTGGCAGCTCGGCGAGAGGCGAGTCACTCTCGGCTTAGGAGGACGGTGACGCCCTTGGGGTCCTGACCGAAGCCCGTGCGGATGAGCAGGTCGTCGCGACCGTCGTCATCGAAATCCCGCTCCTCCACCGAAACGGCCTCGTGCAGCGTGGTGAACTCGATCTCGTGCCCCTGTTCGGCAATCACGGTCGCGCCGCCTGTTCCCGGATGCACCACGAGGCCGTCGTCGGTGTTGATGAGCACGGCGTCCTTGATGCCGTCGCCGGTCACGTCGGCGAAGGTGGCATCCGGCGAGCTGATGGAGCCGGTGCGGAGACTGAACTCGAAGTGAAATCTACGGCTGAAACTCGGCTCCTCCGGGTAGGCGCCGTTCGTGAATGCGTACATTTCGGCGTCGAACGGCACGGAACCGGTGATGAGTGCGGCGATGATGCGCGCTACGCTCACCTGCACGGTGATGATCGTGAACTCTTGGACGCCATCGCCGTCAACGTCGATCGTGTCCATGACCTGGATGCCATCGGAGACGAACGTGGCGTCCGGCGTCGGTCGAAAGGTGGTGGTGCCGTCTTCGTGCGTCCCGAAATGCACGAGGTAGGTGGTTTTCTTCGACAGAAGCCCGGAACTGGTCATCCGCTGCGCGGCGATGTCTGGTGTGCCGTCGCCGTTGTAGTCCTCCATGCCCCAGAAGGTAAGCATCTCCGCTTCCGGATCTTCGCCCATGGCGACCGAGACGATCCGCTCGTCCTTCTCCAGCTCGAGACCAAGATCAGCCACCAGCGGCTGGTCGGCATATCCGCTGTCGGTGGCGAGGTGGACCAGAAGCTCGCCCCGGTCCCAGAATGCGATGTCCGTGCGCCCGTCGCCGTTGAAGTCGATGGGATAGGCGTAGCGGGGGCGGTAGCTCCACGCGAATCCACCGGATACGCCGGCGGTGACCGCCACCTTGTCGGGTTCGTGCCAGGAACCGTCCTCGCGTTGCCGCACCAGCCAATAGCCGTCGAAGTCGGCAAGAGCGATGTCGTCGAGGCCGTCGCCGGTCACGTCGCGGGCGATTTCGACGCGCGGCACTTCGTCCGGTGGCGCGACGTTGTAGATGGAGGGCAGGTCGAGGAATGGGCGCTCGCTGGCAGAACTTGCATCCAGCCAGGAAATCCGCCCGCGCCGGGCCACGAGCAGGCGGTCGGTGCCGTCCGCAAGGCCCACCACATCCATGAAGATCACGTCCTCGTCGAGCCGCTGCCGATGCACGAGGCGCCAGGTTCGCCGTCCCGGCTCGCCGGCGATTGAGTGGATGCTGAGCTCCCGCTGGTTTTCCTCGTTCACCGTGACGACGGCGAGGTCGTCCAACGCCCCGCCCCGGAAGCGGCCCGGCAGGACGATGTGGTCCTCCGGCGTGCCAAGTGCGAGGTCGATGCGCTCGAACGATGGGGCGGGATCGGCGCTTGCGGCAATCAAAGAGAAAATGGAGCAGGTGGCAAGGGCACCCACGCGACCCAATCGACGGGCCGTAGCCACGGTGTTGTGCATTGTTTTGCTAGCCCTTCCCCAGCAATCCAAGCGACGGCGATTAGTCGCAAGGCATGCAGGGAAGTTCCCCAGTTGGTCCCAAGGAACCGAATCAAGTCGCACCACCACTGATGCGGAGCCTCCTTAAGGCAGTGGTTCAGGGATCGAACGGCGGCAGCAGCTTCAGGGTGGGTTCGTTCTTCAGCTTGGCGTAGCGGGGCAGGCCGCCCACGTACTCGGGATAGTCCTCGCCGCCGATTAGTGGGCGCAGGTAGCGCAGTGCTGCGCCGGTGATGCCGAAGCCGTCCTGGGAGATGTAGTTCGGTGGCAGCTTGCGCTCGACGTTGGCCACCTCCGCCAGTGGCGCTTGGCCCGTGCGCCAGGCATAGGGGTCGTCGGCGGTGCGCTCGATGGTGACCATCACGCCGCCGGTGCCGGCGAGGGCCAGCTCCACGGCACCCTTGCCAACGGCATAGGCTTGTTCGACGTCGGTGGCAGAGGCGATGTGCCGGGCCGAGCGCTGCAGGTAGTCCGCCACGGCCCAGTGGAACTTGAACCCCAGCTCGCCGCGCACCAGCTCCGCCAGCATCGGTGCCACGCCGCCGAGTTGGGCGTGACCGAAGGCATCGACGGTGCCGGATTCTGCGAGGAAGCCGCCGTCCTCGTAGCGGGTGCCCTCCGAGGCGACGACCACACAGAATCCCGCCCGCTGCACCGTTTCGCGCACGCGTTCGAGGAACGCATCGCGCCTAAACGGCACTTCGGGGAGCAGGATGATGTGCGGTGCATCGTCGCGGGTCTGCCTCGCCAGCGCCCCGGCGGCGGCAATCCAGCCGGCGTGCCTGCCCATCACTTCGAGGATGAACACTCGGGTGGAAGTCTCCGCCATCGAGGCGACATCGAGCGCCGCTTCCTGCACGGACACCGCGACGTACTTTGCCACCGAGCCGAAGCCGGGGCAGACGTCCGTGCACGGGAGATCGTTGTCCACCGTCTTGGGGATGCCAACGCAGGTGATGGGGTAGCCGCTGCGAGCCGCTAGCTCCGCCACCTTGCTCGCGGTGTCCTGGGAGTCGCCGCCGCCGTTGTAGAAGAAGAAGCCGATGTCGTGGGTGCGGAAGACCTCTAGCAGACGGTCGTATTCGCGGGCGTTGTCTTCGTAGCTCGCGAGCTTGTAGCGGCAGGAACCGAAGGCGCCGCCAGGCGTGAAGCGCAGCGCGGCGATGTCGGCGTCGCTCTCCTGGCTCGTGTCGATCAGCTCCTCGCGCAAGGCGCCGAGGATGCCGCTCTTGCCCGCGAACACCTTGCCAATCCGTTCACCATGCTCGCGAGCGGTCTCGATGACGCCGCAGGCACTGGCGTTGATGACGGCGGTAACGCCACCGGACTGCGCATAGAAAGCGTTGCGGGGGGACACGGCGGGCTCCGATGGCTCGAATGCGCCTAGCGTAAACGAGATCGAACGTGGGCTTTGTCGCAGCCGGCGCTTGCCGTGCGGGTGTCACTCCTCCTCGCGCAGCGAGCGCAGGAGCGAGGCGGTCATCAAGGCCAGCACGCCAAGCAGGGGCAGCGAGGCCACCAGCGTTGCCGACTTGGCGGCACTCATGGTGTCGATCACCACAAGGCCCACCGGGAGGAGGGCGAGGGTGAAGGCCCAGAACACCCGATGCGCGCGGCTTGGATCGGTGCCGGGGGCGAGGTTGCTGGTGGCGGAGGCGGCGATGGCATAGGACGCCGAGTCGTAGGTGGTGGCGACGAAGATGAGGCCGAGCAGGAGAAAGACGGCGAGCGGCATCGGCCCGCCGGCGACGGCGCCGACGGCTGTGGCGATGGCGGTGGCGGGGCGTCCTTCGCGCACGAGTTCGAGGAAGCCGAGGCCTTCGTTCATGTCCATCCACATCACGCTGTTGCCCCAGATGACGTAGAACAGGGTGCAGCCGAGCGTGCCGAAGCCGATCATGCCCAGGATCACGGAACGCAGAGTGCGGCCGCGGGAGATCTTCGTGACGAACAGGCCCATGAAGGGGCCGTAGGCGATCCACCACGCCCAGTAGAACACCGTCCAGTCCTCGATGAACTCGGTTTCGAGGATGGGATCGGTCCAGGTGTTCATGCGCACGAACTCCTGCAGCATCAGGCCGATCGAGGAGGTGCCGAGTTCCAAGGCGAAGATGGCCGGGCCTGTGATGAGCACCCAGCCGAGGAAAATCCCGGCCAGCGCCACGTTGACGTTCGACAATCGTCGGATGCCGCGTTCCAGGCCCATGTACACGCTGCCAGCGAACAGCAGCACGCACAGGCCAGCGATGGTCAGGGTAAGGCCGAAGGACTCCTCGACGCCGAGCAGGCGCGCGGCAACCGCGCCCAGCATGGGCGTTGCGAGCCCAAGCGAGGTGCCGGTGCCGCCCACCATCGCGAGGATGAAGCAGAGGTCCACCAGCCTTCCCCAGGGCGTCTCGGAGAAGCCGCGCCCGAACAGCCCCGTGAGGGAGCCCGACAGGCGCAGGTACGGCAGGCGATAGCGATAGTACGGCCAGGCGATGGCCACCGTCGGCAGGCAGTACAGGCACCAGGCGGATATGCCCCAATGGAAGATGCCGTAAGTGGCGGCCCATTCCAGTGCCTCTGGGCTCTCTGGAGCGACGCCAAAGGGTGGCTGGTCCACATAGGCCGCCCACTCGACGCCGGACCAGTACAGAATGCCCGAGCCGATGCCGGCGCAGAACAGCATTCCCATCCAGCTCACGGCGCCGTATTCGGGCTTTGCTACGCCGCCGAGCACCTTGGCGCCGTGGCGGCTGAAGGCGAGCCAGGCCAGGAAGCCGGTGGCGAAAATCGTCGCCCATTGGTAGAAGAGCCCGAGCTCCTCGGCGATCCAGCCGTAAATGGCATCCACGACGCCAGCGGCCGCTTCGGGATACAGGATCATCGGCACCGACGCGCCGACCACGCAAGCAAGGCTGATCGCGAACACGGGCCGATCGATGCGGGCCCCTTGGTCGCTTCCCGTCAGCAGTTCTGCATTGCCGACTGGGGCGGTCGCGTCCTCTGCCAAAGCCCTCTCCCCCGAAGTGCTGTGTGCAGCGTAACAGTCTGTCGGCATTGCGGGCAGCGCAAGCCCATCGTGATGCGCGGCCGCCACAACGGGGTCCGGTCCCTGCTGAATCCATCGGTGTGCTTCAACGCCTTCCCCGTAGGGCACGGGCTTGTCCCGTCCCGGCGCGCCCTACGGGCGCGTTGGCGGTTCGCTTGCGCGAACTGCTGTGCTTCGACGAGGTCGTCGATGCGTTCAAGACGGGCGGGGACAAGCCCCGCCCTACGCGGCGGCGTAGCGTCGGGATTGGCCTCGGAAGAGGTTCCGGATGTCTTCTCGCACCACGATCAGGGATGGCACCAGGAACAGGATCACGACGCTGGCGAAGACGATGCCGGTGGCCAGGCTCACGGCCATCGGAATCAGGAACTGCGCCTGGGTGTTGGTCTCGAACAGCATGGGCGTGAGGCCGAGGGCTGTGGTTGCGGTGGTGAGGAAGATGGCGCGGAAGCGTCGTTGCGCGGCCGTGACGACCGCTTCGGCGGGGGTGGTGCCGCTGTCGCGGACGATCTGGTTGTAGCGGTCGATCAGCACGATCGAGTCGTTCACCACCACGCCGGACAGCGCAACCATGCCGAGCACCGAGACGAACGAGATGTCGAAGCCGAGCACCCAGTGGCCGATCACCGCCCCGGCGGCGCCGTAGGGCACGGCGATGAGGATGATGAGCGGCTGCACGTAGCTGCGAAGCTGCGATGCCATCAGCGCGAAGATCACCAGCAGCGTCACCGGCATGAGGCTCGCGAGGGATGCGAGGTCCTGCGACTGTTCGCGTCCGAACCCGGCTTGCATGATCTGCAGCCCCGGAAACTGCGCCTTGAGCCCCGGCAACACGTTGGCGACGAGGTCTGCGTTCACCTCGGTTGGCGTCGCGACATCCGTGTCGACGG
>VXPR01000356.1:3041-7941 GCA_009839405.1 Gammaproteobacteria bacterium | reverse complement strand
TTTTATTTCGTCCCTCCGAAATCAACCATGCGGGCGCGAGGGGCGCGCGAGCACCTTGCGCAGCCACAGTGAGTGCATCGCCGTCCGCAAACGAGGGCCGGTGAGAAATGCGGACTAGGAGATTGCGCCGTAGAAGTGGCGCGACAGCGCCATCTCTGCGACGCAAGGTGATACGGAGGTGGGGGCTGGGCCAGACCCGAGCGTGGCGGCGCTAACGGGTCAAGGTTTCACCGAGGAGCCGCGGAGCCAGATCGGCACGGCGCAGTCTGCGCCGGCGAACGCAGTCGCCACGGCCAGATACGCCCAACATCCGGCCTCGTGTGAGCGTCACTGGTTAGCCAGCCGCACCCATCAGGCGGCGCCTGCTGCGGCTATGATGCGGACATGCGTCTCGTGTACACAGCGGTTGCTGCACTCGCCCTCGTAGCGGGCAGCAGCGGCGCGCACACCAACGAGTTGCCCGAGCTTGGCGATGCCTCCTCCGCCATCGTCTCGCCCGAGGCAGAGCGGGCCCTCGGCCAACAAGCGCTGCGGCAGATCCGCGCCCAGGTGCCGACCTCAGACGACCCGCTGCTCAAGTACTTCACGCAGGTCAACATCCGCGGCCTCGCGCAGTACGCGGACTTGAACGAGACCGTGCTCTATCCCGTGCTGGTGGACAGCCCGGAGATCAACGCCTTCGCCGTGCCCGGCGGCATCATCGGCATCAATCTTGGCCTCTATCTCTATGCCGAGGACGTGCACGAGTATTCCTCCGTGGTGGCGCACGAACTCGCCCACCTGAGCCAGCGCCACTTCGCCCGCCAAGTAGAAAAGATGCAGGGCATGTCGCTGTCCGTGCTGGCGGGGGTTCTGGCCTCCGTCGCCATCATCGCTGCCGGGGGCGACGCCGATGCGGCCATGGCGACCATGCAGGGCAGCCAGGCCCTCGCCCAAGACTCCATGCTGCGCTACAGCCGCACCCGCGAGCAGGAGGCAGACCGCATCGGTCTGAACATCCTCACGGAAGCCGGGTACGACCCAAGAGGCGTGTCACGCATGTTCGAGCGCATGCAGCGCGCCTTCCGTCACACGATGAGCGAGCGCCCGCCGGAGTTCCTGCTCACCCACCCGCTCACCGAGTCGCGCATCTCGGATGCCCGCGACCAGGCCTCGCGCATGGCGAAGGGCGAATACGAACCCTCCGCCGACTACCAGTTCATGCGCGCAAGGGTGCGCGTGCATTTCGCCGACACGCCGAAGCAAGCGGTGGTGGCCGCACGCGCCCGCGCCAGCGAAGGCGAGCCCGACTCGGTGCAACGCCTGGCCGGCATCTACGAGCTGGCGGTGGCGCTCGCCGGTGCTGGCGAGTTCGACGAAGCTGCGGACACCATGCAGGTGCTGCATGGACGCCGCCCCGACAGCATTCTCACCACCGCCTCGCTGGCCGACGTGCTGCTCGAAGCCGACCGACCACAGGAGGCGCTCGAAGTGCTCGACCGCCAGCTTTACCTCAACCCGGACAACGACCCCCTGACCATGCTCCACGCCCGTGCCCTGAACGCCAAGGGCGACCACGACGAAGCCAGCCGCGTCCTCTGGCGCCACGCCCAGAAGCGACCGCACGACTCGGACATCTGGTATCTGCTCGCCGAAACCGAAGTGCTCGCCGGCAGCACCGTCGGCATACACCGCGCCCGCGCCGAGTACTTCGCCCTTCATGGCGACTACAACGGCGCCGTCCGCCACCTCGAGTACGCCTCGGGCCTCGTCGGCGACGACGAGCGCCTCCGAGCAAGGCTCGCCCAGCGCATCCTGGACTTGCGCACCGAACGCGAAGCCGCCGGGGGCTGACGCAAGCCCAAGCCCGCATATCTCACCAGCCCTCGTTTGCGCGACGGTGCTTTCGCTGTGGCTGCGTTGCCCGATGTCGAGTCTGTGGGCGATACTTGCCCGCCCCCCGGTGCGAGGACCAGAAGGAATGCAGAACATGCGAGGGCTTTTCCGTGCCACGGCCATGGCGGCGCTGGTTTCGGCGATGGGTGCCGGGGCGGGGGAACTCAAGGTTTCTCGGGCGGACTATGCGGAGAAGCTGCAGGGCTTTTGGCTCGGTCAGTGTCTTGCGAACTGGACGGGCATCGTTACGGAAATGGACAAGATCGGAGTGGGCGAGGGGGAGCAGCTCGTCTTTTATACGCGCGAGGATTGGGGCAAGGAGGATCAGCCGAGTTTCTTCGGTTTCCGCCGGCCTGATCTGTCGCCCAACATCGATTGGGTTCGGCGGGCACCCAATCAGATCTGGGGCGCGGACGACGACACCGACATCGAGTACATGTACCAGCACTTGCTCGCGCAGCACGAGACCAGCCGGCTGACGGGGGAGCAGATTCGCGACGGCTGGCTGACGCACATCTTTGATGAGAGCAACTCCCCGCTGAGTGACGGCAGGGGTGGCGGCGAGAACTTCCTCTGGGTCTCGAACCAGCGCGCGCACGACCTCATGCACGAAGGCATGGTGCCGCCGGCGACCAGCGACCCCGCCAACAACGAGCTGAGCGAGATGATCGACGCGCAGCTCACCACCGAGATCTTTGGCCTCTTCGCCCCGGGACGCCCCGACATCGCCCTCGAGATGGCGCATCTGCCGATCCGCACCACCGCGAGCGGGGAGGCGAAGCTGGCGTCGGACTTCTACGTAATCATGCACGCGCTCGCCGCGACCGCAGATGCCGGCCAACCGACCAAGGAACAGGTGCATTCAATGGCGGCCGAAGCGCGCTCGATGCTGCCGAACGATTCCACCACGGCAAAGATGTACGACTTCGTGAAGAGCCGCTACGACGCTGGGGCGGCCTGGGAGCAGGCTCGCGACGAGGTGTTTCAGCGCTATCAGGTCGAGCAGCAGGATGGCTACGACATGACCTCGCGCGAGATTTTCTGCAATGCCTGCTTCGCCTCCGGCATCAACTTCGCGGCCAGCATCGTCAGCTTGCTCTACGGCGAGGGCGACTATCAGGAGACTGTGAAGATCGCGGTGCTGGCGGGCTGGGATTCCGACAACCCGGCCGCTACCTGGGGCGGGCTGCTCGGCTTCATGGCCGGCAAGCAGGGCATCGAGGAGATGTTCGGGCAGAAGTTCTCGGACCGCTACAACATCCATCGAACTCGCACCGGCTTCCCGACGCCGAACGGCGTGGACAACTTCGCCAACATGGCGGCGACAGGGGTTGGCATCGTTGATCGGGTCGTTGTCGAGGAATTGGGGGGCGAGATCATGGGAGACGCGTGGAGCATCCCCGGCGCGGCACCGTAGGGGCGACTCTTGTGGTCGCCCGTCTCGAACCCATCGACTCAATGCGCCACCCCAACACGGGCGAGGTCAAGCCCCGCCCCAACGGCAGCCCTTAGGAGAGGATCTTGTCTCGCAATGATGTAACGGCTTGGTCCCGCCTTGGGATGCCCGCTTTCCGACGGGTGCAACTTGGCATCCTTGTTCTGGCTCTAGGGCTCTTCGCCAGCGGCTGCAGTCCAGAAGACGCCCGTGAAGGCGCCCCCGCCAAGCCAACCATTGCCTTGGTGATGAAGTCCCTCGCCAACGAGTTCTTCGTCACGATGGCCGATGCGGCCGAGGCGCACCAGGGCGGCAACGAGGGGCGCTACGACCTCATCGTCAACGGCATCAAGAACGAAAGCGACCTCGCCGCCCAGGTAGCCCTAGTGGAGCAGATGATGGGGCTCGGCGTCGACGCCATCGTCATCGCTCCGGCGGACTCAAAGGCGCTCGTGCCCGTGCTTGCGCGCGCCCGCGCCGCCGGCATACAGGTTGTCAACATCGACAACCGCCTAGATGCCGAAGTGCTGGCCGAATACAACCTCGCGATCCCCTTCATCGGCCCAGACAACCGCAAGGGCGCCCGCGACGTTGCCGAGTTCGTGCTCGGCGGGCTTGCCCCAGGCGCGAACGTGGTCATCCTCGAAGGCGTCACCAGTGCCCACAACGCCATCGAGCGCCGGCGCGGCTTCGAGGACGCGATTGCCGCCACCGGAGCAAACCTGCTCACGAAGCAAAGCGCGGCGTGGGACCAGACCAAGGCCGCCGAAGTGACCGCCGCCATTCTCGTGGCGCATCCCGAGACGCAGGTGATCCTCGCGGCCAACGACAACATGGCCTTGGGTGCGGCCTCGGCGGTCGCGTTCGCCGGACTCGAGCACGATGTCGCGGTGGTCGGTTTCGACAATATCTCCGCCGTGCATCCGCTGCTCGAGGACGGCCGCATCGCGGCCACCGTGGAGCAATACGGCGATCAGTTCGCCGTGAACGGAATCGAGCTCGCTCTCGACATGATCGCCGGTCAGGCGGAGCTCAGCGATCGAGAAACGCCCATCGTCGTCGTCACCGCAGCAGACCTTCCGCCTCAGGAACCAGCCGCCACGACACAGTGAACGGTCCCAGAACCCGGATATGACCTCTTCTGCCGCTCCCGCGAGTGCCGCCGAGCCGGGGAATCGCGAACGAACGCCTCCGGCCATCGCCGCAAAAGGCATCTGCAAGTCCTTCGCAACCCAAGTGTTGCGAAATGTGGACTTGCGCGTCACCCCCGGCACGATTCACGGCCTCGTCGGCGAAAACGGCGCCGGCAAATCCACCTTGGCCAAGATCGTGGTGGGCCTGGAACAGCCCGACTCTGGATCGCTGTCGCTCGCCGGAGCGCCCTACCAGCCTCGGAGCGCGTCAGATTCGCTCAAAGCCGGCGTCGCTTTATGCGCCCAGGAACTCAGCCTCATCGACGATCTCTCCATCGCCGACAACCTGCTGCTCCCCGCCTCGTCGGCAGCGCGCCCCCCCCGGCGGCCCCCCCACCCGCCGCCCCCAGAGGCCCCACCGAACACGGGGGGAGGGGGGGCCGTGGGTGAGGCCCGC
>VXPR01000356.1:0-3031 GCA_009839405.1 Gammaproteobacteria bacterium | reverse complement strand
GGGGGTTTTTTTGGGCACCTCTCATTTCTCTTCTTGTCGTCTTCAGCCTAGCCTCAATACGGGCTCCACCCGCCTGGCGGGCTGCGCCGCCCCGGGCGCCCCCCACGCATCCGCCGCAAGCTCGCGCACCAACATGCCATGCGGTCACTGGCACTCGTTGGTCTCGCACACGCGAGCCCGGCCATGCGAGTCGGCCGGCTGAGCCTCGCCGAGAAGCAGCTTGTGGAGCTTGCCAGAGCCCTCGCCACGGGCGCCGCCCTACTCGTGCTGGACGAACCCACCTCCGCCCTCACCGCACCGCAGTCGCGCCGGCTGCACGAAGTCCTGCGCGAGCAGGTGAATGCCGGAGTGACCGTGATCTACATCTCACATCGCTTGGGGGACGTGCTCGATTTCTGCGACCACATATCGGTGCTACGCGACGGCGAGGTGCGACTGACGCGGCCGAGCGCCGAGCTTTCCGAGGCGGCCTTGATTCGGGAAATGGCAGGTGTCGATGCGGACTTCGAGGCCAGCGAACGAGGCCCGGCCGCTGCCTTGCCGGCGCATCTTTCCGTGCACAATTTGCGCACCGCCGCGCTTCCCCACCCCATCAGCTTCGAATGTCGGCGGGGGGAAATCCTCGGCATCGCGGGGCTGGCCGGTTCCGGTCGAACGGAGCTGTTGCGGGCGATCTTCGGCCTCGACAAGCGGCTTGGCGGGGCGGTGAGACTGGATGTGGGTGGCACCTCCGTCGAGCTGAGGGGCACGAAGCAAGCCATCCGCTGCGGTGTTGGGCTGGTAGCGGAGGACCGCGCCAGCGAGGGCGTGTTTCAAGACCAGAGGCTCGCGTTCAACGTGACCGTGGCTGGCCTTCGCCGCATCGCCAGTCGCACGGGGCGGCTGATTCGCTCTCGGGAGGCGAGTGCCGTGACGGGACTGGTGCGGGAGCTTCGCGTCAAGAGCGACGGCATCGACCAGCCCATGCGCACCTTGAGCGGCGGCAATCAGCAGAAGGCGATGCTGGGGCGCTGGCTCCATTGTGACGCGCAGTTGCTGCTGCTCGACGAACCGACCAGGGGCGTGGATGTCGCTGCCAAGCTCGCGATCCACGAGGAACTCGTGCACTTGCGCGATGCCGGCAGGTCCATCGTGGCGGTTAGCAGCGAACTCGACGAACTCGCGAGCCTCTGCGACAGGATCATCGTGCTGTCGAACCGCAAGCTGGTGCGCGAGTTCCAGCGCAGCGAGCTGCGCCAGGAGGACATCCTCGCTGCCGCTTTCAGCGAATACGCGTGAGGCAGTGTGCGCTGGAGTGAGATATGGCAGCGAAACCAACAATCCGCGTCGTTCGACTCCTTGAAGACAACCTCATCTTCCTGTCGCTGATCGGGATCGTGGCGTTCTTTGGCTTGGCTTCAGACCGCTTTCTTTCGCTCACCACGCTCTCGACGCTCCTCAACCAGTTGCCGGCCCTGACGGTCCTCGCGATCGGCATGACGCTGGTGCTGATCTCGGGCGCAATCGACCTCTCGGTGGGATCGGTTCTTGCCCTCTGCGCCGGGGTCATCGGCGGCTGCATGACGCTCTTTGGAATGCCGTTGCCGCTGGCGGCCTGCATCGGCGTCCTCGCCGGCGCCCTGGCGGGGCTTGCGAACGGCAGTCTCGGCGCGTTTCTGCGGCTGCCAATATTCATCGTCACCCTCGGCATGCTGGAGGTTGCGCGCGGGCTCGCCTACATCGTCACGGATTCGCAAACGGTGTATCTCGGCGCCAAGGTGCAATCCTTCGCCGTACCCATCTCGGGCATCGGCGTGTCGGCCTCGTTCCTGACCGCTCTCGTGCTCGTCATCGCCTTCGAATACCTGCTGCAGTCAACCGTGTTCGGCCGCCAGATCGTCGCCGTCGGCAGCAACGAGCGCGCCGCCGAGGTGTCCGGCATCGATCCCAAGAGGGTGCGCTGCACGGTGCTCGTCATCTCCGGCGCTCTGGCGGGTCTCGGCGGCTTGATGAACGCTTCCTATCTCGGCTCCGCCGACCCCAACGCCGGCGTCGGCATGGAGCTCTCCGCCATCGCCGCCGCGGTGATCGGCGGAACCAGCCTCATGGGCGGCCGGGGCTCCGTCGTCGGCGCTTTCATAGGCGTCTTGATCGTCTCAGTCCTGCAAATCGGCCTCGCCCAAATCGGCATCACCGCACCCACCAAGCGCGTCATTACCGGCGCCGTGATCATCCTGGCAGTAATCCTGGACCGTTGGCGCATTTCGCCGGTGCCTTAGGCTACTCGCCGGCGCGGACGAAAATGGCCTGCTCGATGCGCTCGAAGGCATTTTCGTACAGGGCGGGGTCGAGCAGCGCCCGGTCGCTCCTGCCGGCCTGGCCTTGCTCGGACGACGTGCTTCGCACCTCCACGAAGCTGAGCCGCACCCGCACTCCTTCGCCGACCTCCTCGATATAGGCGGTGGCCCGCGTCTGCACGGTGCTGCTCGTGTCGGTGAGGACGGCAATCCAGTCGAAGTTGCCCGTCGCCACGCTCTCGGCGGTGATGAAGCCGGTTTCGAGGTCGGCGCTGGTGGGCGTGTAGCCAAGGTCCTGGAACACACTCATCACGCTGCCGAAGGCGACCTGCTTGTCTTCGTCGTAGTCGCGCGATTGCAGCGCTTGCAGTTCGAGGGGCGTGGGCGGTACGTCGTACTGGACAACACAACCTGCCACCAGCAGCAGGCTGGCTGCGCCGGCGCAGAACCGGAGTGCGATTTGCATGGCGTTTTCCCCTTGTCCTCGTGGTCAGAAATCCGCCGTGCGGCTGCGGAAGTCTGCCACCACGTCGGCAGAGTCGAACTCGATGATGAGTGTGATCATGCGCGAGGTGGTCTCGAAGCCGCTTGAGGAGGACGTGCCGAGGAGGCCCCCCGCGCCGCGCGCACCCGGTGTGAGCAGGATGGACCAGAGCCCCGATCGACTGGCCGATTGGGAGACCCGTGCCGAGCGCTGGTAGGTCCACACCTCAACACCATCGCTGTTGCGGGTGGTGATGTTGGGGGCACCAAAC
>VXPR01000454.1 GCA_009839405.1 Gammaproteobacteria bacterium | reverse complement strand
GGTGAGGAGGGCCGAGAGGCATTTGCTCGCCTAACACCGCTACGAATGCCCCGGGTCCAGGTAGAACACGTTGCCTTCCGGGTCGCGCAGGAGCGCCAAGGTGCCACCCCACGGTTGCTTGGTGGGAGGCATGTCGAACACAACGCCCTTCGCCTTGAGTTCTTCATACGCGGCGTCGATGTCGTCCACCACCAGACCGATGCCCGTGTGACGGCCCACCTGTGAGGCATCGTCGGTCTCGGCCAGGGCCATCGAGACCGGCCCGGCGTGGAACGAGGCATAGCCGAACTGGTCTTCCCGCATTCGCACGGGAAAGCCGAGCACGTCGGAATAGAACCGGACCGCCTCGTCGAAACGGGTGACGAAGACGTTCACGTAGCCAACTTTGGGCACTTGCATGTCGAGGCTCCGGCGCTACAACGGGGCGACCATCAAAGGACGCGAACCGGCCATTCGTCAACCCCCGCGCGAAAACCGTCACCTCCCGCAATCACCGTCTTGACTTGCCGGTTCTTGTCGTTATGGTGCGCGCCCTTGCCAACCTGAACGGCCTCGCCATGACCTCACCCGCCACCGCAAGCCAGTACACCCATGTCCGCCAAACGTGGCGGCTCGGCTGTGCCGCCATGGATCCCGGTTCGGGGGGATAGACACGCCACAAGCTGTCACGCACGAGAACCCCGAAGCGCGCCGCCCTTCGGGGTTCGTCGTTATGGGACCGAGAAAAACAAAACCTGCAATCGATCAACACGAGAACGAAACCAGCCGCCATGAACACGCCAACACGTCGCCAGTTGCAGCGCAATGTACCGCGCACCCTCTGCCTTTCGTTCCTGCAGGTGTTCATGCTGCTGATGCCGGTCATCGTCATCTTCTTCGAATCCCGGGGCCTTGCGCTCTCGGACGTGCTGCTCCTGCAGGCATGGTTCGCAGTGCTCGTGGGCGTGCTGGAGGTGCCTTCCGGCTACGTCGCCGACCTGCTGGGGCGTCGGGGGACGATGATCGTCGGCGGCCTTTTCCTCGGCATCGGCCATACGTGGCTGGTGTTTGCGCACGGGTTCTGGCCGCTGGCGGCGTTCGAGGCGAGCCTCGCAGTGGCGTTCAGCCTCATATCGGGCGCCGACCTTGCGCTGCTATACGACACCGAACTCGCCCTCGCGGAAAGTGGAGAACACGAGCAGAAGCGCCGCGGTGCCAGCCCGGAACCGGCCGAGCCCCGTCGTGCTTCGACGGCACCCTCGCCTCGTTCGCAAGCGCTCCCCCCGACGGGCGGCCCGCCGCAGGCTGTGCGACGGCTGTTCTTCGCCCGCAACCTGTCCGAGGCCCTCGCCGCGGTGCTGTGCAGCGTGCTGCTGTTGGTGGTTTCCATGGACGGCATCGCCATTGCCCAAGCCATCTGCGGCTGGCTTCCGTTCCTGCTCGCATTCGGCCTCGTGGAGCCGCCGCGCAAGCGTCTCGACACGCGCTCGCACGGCCGCAACGCCGTGCTGATCCTGCGTGCGCTGGTGCTCGACAACCGCATCCTGCGGCTGACGTTCCTGGCGCTGTCGATCTGGTCGCTCACCACCATGTACGCGGTGTGGCTGCTGCAAGCGCATTGGCGCAGCCAAGGCGTGGAGCTCGCGCACTTCGGCTACATCTGGGGAGCCTTGACGCTGCTGTCGGCGGTGGCCGGGCGCTACGCCGCATCGCTCGAGAACCGCCTCGGAACCGTCGCCATGCTGGCATTCATCGGCATTGGCCCGGTGCTGGGCTACATCGCCTTGGGCCTCACCGGTATGGTGGCTGGTGTCGGCTTGAGTTCGCTTTTCTTCCTTTGCCGGGGGTTTGGCTTGGTGATCCTGCGCGATGCCCTGAACCGACGGATCGGTAGCGAAATCCGCGCCACGGCGAACTCGCTCGCGAGCTTCGGCTTTCGCACCGCGTTCGCCATCACTGCGCCACTTGTGGGCGGTGCGCTGGATCTGTGGGGGCTCGACACGACGCTGCTGTTGCTGGCGGCCGCGAGCGCCGGCATCTTCCTCTCGCTGATCTTGCCGTTGATCCTGGCGGCGCATCGTTCCAGGGCGGAGCCGGAAGGTGCCGTTGTGGCACCGGTTGCGGCACCTGCCGAACGATGAGCCGTCGCAGGGGCGGGGCTTGCGTTGTGGCGCCGTGCGGGCGCGTTCAGAATGCCGTCGGTGCTCTCGCGGATTGATGGCTTGGTGAGGTCTGGTTTGTTCGCGCCCGTCGCCGCGGCAATGCTCGGCTTGCCGGCCGCCGGCGACGACCACGGCGATACATTGCTCACGTCCACGCCCATCGAATACGGCGTGCGGGTCGCCGGCACGATCGACTCGGCCACGGATGTCGATATTTTCCGCATCGACCTGCACGCGCAAGCAACGCTCGACATGCGCAGCGGCGGCAGGCTCGACACCGTGGGCACGCTTTACGACGGCTCCGGCGCAACCATCGCCACAGATGACGACAGCGGCTCCGGCATGAACTTCCGTCTGCGCGAGACTTTGGGCGGCGGCGTGCATTACCTGGCCGTGCAAAGCGACGTCGACACCGGCGACTATCGCGTCATCGTGCGCATCGAGCGGGCGGACGACCACGGCAACACCTCTACGACCTCTACACTGCTACCGCCGGACGTCAGCTTGGCCGGCACAATTGGCGCGCCGGACGATATGGACGTGTTCCGCATCGACGTGAACGCGCCTTCGCGCCTGACGGTTGCCACGGGCGGGCCCGCAGACACCACCGGCGAACTGCGAGACGGTTCGGACAGGGTGCTTGTCACCGCGGACGAGGGTGGCAGCCGTGCCAACTTCCGCATCGAGCGCGACGTGCAGGCCGGGCCGCACTATCTGCATGTCGCCGCCGATCAGGCGAGCGCGTATTACATCGAGGCGAACCTGCGGGGCTTGGAGGACGGGGACCCGGGCACCGACCAAGAGGACCCAGACACAATCCACGCTTCCGCCGCTGCCCTCTTCGGCGCGGCCATCTCGCTTCAGATCATCCAAGCGCGTTGCATACGCTGCCATGTTGCTGGGGGCGAGTCCGGCAATACCCGGCTGGTGTTTGTCTCCTCCATCGAGCAAGACCACGAGGCGTCCAATCTGGGCGTGTTGCGAGCATTCGTCCTCGAGGCTGGCGACAGGCACAGCGCCGACAACGCCATGCTCGTGCTCGACAAGATGTCCGCAAGCGTCAGCCACGGCGGCGGCGTGCAGGTGGAGGTTGGCTCGGAGGATTACCTCAACATGGAAGCCTTGCTCGCCCGCATCGAGGCGGAGGGCAGCGAGCTGGATGCGGGCAAGGCCGTCGCAGATCAGACCGTGGAAGCAGGCAGGGAGCTTCGCGTCGCCATCGCCGTCGGCGTGCCGCTGGAAGTGCTTTCGAGCGATACCTGCGTTGCGACGGCAACGATCGAAGGCGACGACCTTTTGCTTACGGGCCACCTCGCCGGCACCACTACCGTTTCGGTTACGACCGATTCGAGCACCGAGGCCAGCACTTTCGAGCTCGATGTGCAGCCGCCAAGCGTGCCGGACTGGGCGCTGCCGCGAGGCGTGCCGGAAGACCAGGATGTCACTGCCTGCGCCGTGGCCGGGGTTCTCGATCTCATCTACACCGACTCCGCCGTGCAGTCCACACTCCTCGTTCGGGGCGGCGAAGTCATTGGCGAGCGCTATGCCGACGGCTATGACATCGCGAGCCTCGGTACGAGTTGGTCCGTTGCCAAGAGCCTGTACAGCGCCGCCATCGGAACCGCCATCGACCACGGCCACATCACCTCGGTGGAACAGGAAGCCAGCGACTTCCTGAATGAATGGAACGGCTCGGCCCGGGAGCGAATCACCATCCGCAACATCCTGGAGATGCGGGCGGGACTCTCGGACCCGGAGAGCTTCTTCAAGCAGGCCGACCAGACCCGCGCCGCGCTCAACGTCCCTCGCGTGCGGCTACCCGGAACGCGGTTCGAATACTCAAACGCCACCTCCCAGCTCTTCGAGCCGCTTCTCCGTCGCGCCACCGGCATGAACGCCCACGACTGGCTTTGGCAAACCATCCTCGAACCCATCGGCGTGGACCGCGGCGCCATCGGCATGTGGCTCGACCCCACCGGCATCAACCCCATGACGTATTGCTGCCTCGACATGCGCCCGGACGATTTCGCCCGCTTCGGCATCCTGTTCGCTGCCGGCGGCGTGTGGCGGGGTGAACGCCTGATCTCCGCCAGCTACGTCCGCGAGAGCCTGGCGGCGCAAAGCCCGTTCTATGGCTTCCAATGGTGGGTGATGAACGCAGCGTACCTGGGGCGCCAGCCGCCCATCGACATCGTGGCGGCCCACGGCCTGGAGGGTCAGCACATCTATGTCTGGCCGGACGCCAACGTAGTGCTGGTCGTCCTGACCAAGTTCGAACACGACCCGGGCCGAGGCTATGTCCTGAGCCTCACCAACTTCCCGAGCACTTGCGCCGCCCGCAACACCTGCCCGGGCAACGACGGGAGGTTTGTGCCCACATATGACGACTGGGCGCTGCTGCAGCGTTTGGCGGCGATGCGGTGAAGACCGCCCCAAGTCGCTTCTGCCGGCGTGATGTTGAGCAAGAGGCGCTTGACGGGAGCTCCCGTGGCGTCAGGTAGCGAGCAGTCTTGACGCCGTGGGGCGAAGGTGCGTGAATTTCCGCCAAGCGAGTCGGGAGTGTGTGAGGCGTGTCAGGCGAAGGTAAGGGGCCCAAGGTGGAACGCAGCCATTGGCCCATTCGAAAGTACCGTCTTGGCGAGGAGCCCGAGGACGGATTCACGCAGGGTCTGACGATGGAGGAGAACTTTCGCCGCACCATGGAGCTCAGCGAAGCGACCTTCTCGCTCACGCCCGCCGGCCGCAAGCGGTTGCCGCGCGATCAATGGCCGATCCGGGTGCTGCAACTCCCTTAAGTAGGACCGATGAACGAGGACTTCGAGCAACTGCTGACGACCCTCACGCAACATGACGTCCAGTTCCTCTTGGTCGGTGGCGTCGCACTCGGCATCCACGGCCTGCAACGCGCTACCGGCGACATCGACATTTGGTCGAAGCCCGATGCAACCAATGCCCAGCGCATACACGATGCGCTCCGAGAGTTCGGGATGTCCCTTGCTGCATTCGACGTGACACCCAAGGACTTCGCCACCCCGGGCAGGGTCGTGCAGTTCGGCGTTCCCCCGCGTCGCGTGGATGTCATCACTTCGATCGAGGGCGTGGAGTTCGATGAAGCGTGGGACTCCAGAGCCGACATGACCGTTGCCGGTTGCCGCGTACCGGTGATTTCACTCAACGACCTCCTGCGGAACAAGGAGGCAGTCGGCCGACCCCAAGACGAAGTCGACGTTCGTACCATCCGCCACGAACTTGAAAGGCGCGGGCAGGGGCGTTAGGGCAACTTCCTCTAGGCAAGGACTCTTGGGCGCGGGTACTGGGGGTGAGGGCATCTTGCCCTCACACGCGCCGAACGGCGCGAATGGGCACAACCCTCGGAGGACGCGCCTTGCGGCGCGTCGGGAGGGCGAGACGCCCTCCCCCCAAGGGTTCGTCCTTACGTTACGCAACAGGTGGCGTCTCCTCCCCGAGCCGTCCTCCTCACGGAGCGTCCGCTCCAGTGAGCGGAGCTACCTTGAGAAGCGGAGGAGGTGGCAGAAGTGGGTGCCTTCGAAGACGAACGGGCGATCTTCTTCGGTGGTGAAGCCGTGGGATTGGATGCGGCGCTTCATGGCTTCGATGTCGGGGTCGGTTAGGGCGGAAGAGATCAAGTCGCGCATTCGTTGGCGGTAGGCGTCGGTTTCGGCGGTTACGTGTTGGAGCATGGCGAGCTTGTCCGCGAGGGGTTTGCCGGCCGTGACTTGGGGGTTGAAGGTGGACATGGAGTTTTCGACGTAGAAGACGAGCTGGTTTGGGTCCGCGTAGCGGCCCCCCTCTTGCTGAAGCTCTGCGAGGATGCGGTTGATGTTGGCGCGCAGGTCAATGGCGCGAGAGTCTTGAGCCGGGTCCTCGCCCCTGGTGGCCAAGCGATCCAAGTGCTTGTGCAGGTCGCGCACGGCGCCAGAGAGGCCGGACTTCACGCACGCTGCAATCTGCGCGAGGCCGTCCTTGGCCTGGCGGATGATGGCGGACTCGGCGTGGTGAAGCATGGCGGCAAAGGTCGAGACCTTCGGCTTCAGCACGCGAGCCACTTCCCGCGCCGCGGCCTCCGGCTCTCCGTACTCAAAGCCGAATTGGCTGATGGCGAGGTCGAAGCTTGCAGTGTCGAGGCCCGTGTCCTCTAGCCTTGCCCGGCCACGAAAGTCGATGGCGCGTAAATGCCGTGCAAACGCCTTGCCGGAGAACTGCTTGGGTGGGTCGATGTCGGCGTAGTCGATGCCGGTAACCTTGTGCCCTAGCCCTTCCCGCGCCGAGTGCTGCTGGGCGAGAAGCGCCAACGCGCCATTACCGGTAGCGAGGTCCAAGATCGCGGCACCAGCCGGCAGGGCCGAGAACAGTCCCTGCCAATACTCCCGAACCGCTCCGTCGTAGTTGCCGGCGAAGCGCCCGTGAAATGTCGTGATGGTGCCCTTCTGCCAGTAAGTCGCCCACTCCTCCGCGCCAAGACGCTCGCTCATGGCTGCGTCGCGCTCCACCGCTCGCTCATGCGAAGCCCCTACGTCCGTCCGAAGGTGGCAAACCAGAAGTTCGCCGCCACGCTCACCCGGGGCCTTCGCCCCGAATACGGCTCCACGGCGTGCAGGATGTAGGAAGGGAAGATCAGCAAATCGCCGGCCACCGGACGCATCCGCACCGCGTCGAAGGAGAACTCCCGCCGCATCTGTCGGTTCGCCGTGTCGAGGTACATGCTCGCCGTCGCCCGCGGGTCGTTGAACACCAGATGCCCCGCCTCGAAGTCCGCCGCGTCCTCATCCCCTGGATCCGCGCAATAAACCAAGCTCCAAGACGCCAGCGGATGGTTGTGGTTCGGAAAGTAGCCGCCCTGTCGCGTCACATGAAACCAGCAATGGCTATGGAAGCGCAGGTTCTTGAGCGCCGCGTCGTCGATCCCGTTGGCAGTCTTCACCACGCCGGCGAGGTGGTTGTGGAAGAGCTGCTTGAGATCGCCGGTAACGTCGCTTCCCCAATCGAGGAAATCGAAGGAACTCTCGAACACGCCCGGATGGGCGCGCTGCGGGGAATCGGGCTTGCGCCGATCTTCGGTTTCGTTGGCAAGGATGTACTCGGTCACGCCTTCGGCGCGTGCCGGGTCGGTACGGTGGCGATAGAACGGCGTCGCCCAGAAATGGAGCAGGTCGTCCATCAGGTGGGGTGGTCAGGCAGGACGCTCTCGAGAGCGAGTGCCCTCGAAAGCGTCACGTGCCTTGTGTCGGCTTGCGTCAGCTTGCGCTAGAACGTGTGCCGGTAGCTCATGAATGGCGTGCGGCCGGCGACGTCGTAGAGAGGCAGGACATAGGTGTCGTCGTAGCCATTCAACAGGTCATAGGCGGGGTCCTCATCCATGAGGTTGCGAATCCCGAGCGTGAGTTCGCCACCCCACGGCAAAAGCGTGGCCGCGGTGATGTCCTGACTGAAGTGACGTTCGTACAATCCGTTACCTGCACCTTCATGCTCGTCGATCACCCGCAGATAGTACGAGACCGTGTAGCGGTCGAAGTCCCATTGCACGTTGAAGATCGCCCGGTGCTGCGGGTTGCCTTCGAGGCCCACCAAGTCCACCACATCCTCGCCCGGCGAAGGCGTGAACTCGTAGGCCTCGATGCGGGAAACGGTGAGGTTGAAAGCCAACCTCCCCCAGTCAGCCGTCTCCCAATCGTACTGGGCACGCAGGTCATAGCCGGAAACATCCTGGATGGCGAGGTTTGCGAACACGCGATCGATGGACACCAGAGCACCCGGATCGCCGGCCTGCGTCGGTGCGCCGCGGCGCACC
>VXPR01000584.1:1188-7967 GCA_009839405.1 Gammaproteobacteria bacterium | reverse complement strand
ACCTGATAGTCGAACACGATACGGGCCATTTCGCCGCCTGCTGCATCTGCTGGGCCGACCCCACCTCCCGCTCCGGCAGCTTCGAACCCGTTGGCACCCGCCCTGCCTTCCGCGGCCGAGGCATCACCCGAGAACTCATCCACGAAGGATTCCGCCGCCTGGCGGCCAAAGGCATGACCGCCGCCCACACAGAAACCCCAGGCTTCAACACGCCCGCCCAAGCCCTCTACGAGTCGAGCGGCTTCGAGCGGGCGGGCACCCGGTGGACTTTCATGAAGCAGGTTGATGCCGACGTCGGATGACACGCGACGTCTCTGGAGGGAGGGCAGACGCCGGGATTCCACGCGCTCTCGTAGGGGCGAGGCTTGTCCTCGCCCGTGCTTCGGACATTGAGATGCTTCGGTTCCATCGACACGGGCGACCACAAGGGTCGCCCCTACGGGCACGCATCCCGCCTCCCTCAACGCCGCGCATGGCCAAGGCTCGGCTGGTAGGATCGCCGAAGGAGCTTGGTTTGGGGGATCGCCGATGGCTGAGGCGGAGGTGGTGGATCGGGCCGGTGTTTACAACACGCGACCGGTCGGGCCGGATGACGTGTCTGACGAGCTGCGGCCTCGCATCGACGAGTTTGGTCTCTGGGGCGTCATCGAAGACCTGAAGGAGCACGGCTATGCGGTGATCCGTGATGCCGCGCCGGTCGAGCTGATGGACGAGTTGCGCGAGGCGATTCACTCCCTGTCGAAGCCGTCGGACGCCAAGGCGACGGGTATTGCAGGCTCTGCCCCGTTGCTGCTTGGCCGGCATCCCGCCATTGATCGAGTTGCCACCCTGCCCAAGGTGATGGCCATCGCCGAGTTCAGTTGCGGCAAGGCCGTCCGCGCCGGACGCTTCGTCGGCAGCATCAAGCACCCGTTCGAGGGGAAGGGCGACGGCGCTTTGCCCCTGCACGCCGACCAGAACTGGCTGCCGGTGCCGTTTCCCGAACACAACTGCGTGATGACGTTCTGCTTCGCCTGCGAGGGAATGACGGAGGCCGGCGGTTCCACCTGCGTCGTGCCCGGTTCGCACCGTTTGCGCCGCCCGCCCACGCCCGAGGAAACCAAAGCTGCCGAGACCGTGGCCGTCGAGACCAACAAGGGCGATGTCGCCGTTTGGGACGGCTCGGTCTGGCACGGCTCCTACGCGCGCCGGATTCCCGGCACCCGGACAGTGCTCCATGCGACGTACCAGCGGCTATACACACAGCCGATCGACGATTTCACCTATCTCTTGCAAGACGACGAATACATGGCAAACGCACCGGAAGGAATGCGCCAGCTCCTAGGCGCCGACCTCTTCTTCCACACCGCAACCCCGGAACGCGACGTGGACATGCGAAAGTTCATGTACGCCGCCGCCGCCTCGAAACTCTGACGCGCCCTGGGCAAGGGACATTGTTACTGTAGGGGACGGGCTTGTCCCGTCCCGGCGCGCCATGACGGGCACGTCAGTTGCTGCGCAACTGCTTCACCCGCAAGCGACCGATGGACCTGCGGCGGGACAAGCCCGTCCCCTACGGCCGCTCACACGCCCTCGGGCAACTTGCAGATCCTTTCCATAACGGTGGTGCCATAGCGCGGATAATCCCACTTGTATTCCCCGCCCTCCATGTACCGAGTCACCACCGGCACGAGGCCCAGCGCATAGAACTGCAAGCGACCATCAACCCACTCGGTAGTAGCTGACGAGCGAAGGCACAGGGTCGTAGAGCCAATTCGCAATCGAGTCACGTCGTTGGAGGCACCGGCTAGCCTGCCATCGGTTGTCACGTCATGGACCAACCCCGAAGAGGTGACCACGAAGCGATTCCCGCACTGCTCAATCCGCTCCAGATGACCGGCACGCCCCCCACGCCCTTCCTTGGCCATCCACAACCCCCGCATGTCTGTCGCCCCTTCCGGCAGCGGCTCGGTACACCCCGCCAAAATCGGCATGGGGAACTTCTCGTAGGCGCAGTTCGGCGTGTGTCCTTGCGGGATGTCGTCCGCCATCAACCCACTGCCATCAAGCACCGGCAAATCGCAATAGTCGATTGCGTGCGCGTCGCCCGCATAAACATGCGCCGGAGTCAGGTTCTCGGGCCGCGGGTAGAACAACAGCACCAACGCAAACACAACCGGCACCGCAATGACGATGCCAAGAACCACGAGAAGGATGCGCTTCATGCTCGGCCCTCCACACCATCTGCCGGCAGTCTGTCGGCGCGCTCCACACAAGGGCAGACGGGCAACAGGCGCCAAGAATACGACGATTGGTTGCGGTGCAGCCCACGGGTGCGCCCGCTCCAAAGGAAAGCAAGCGTCAACCGTTTAGCTTGCCCAGCGCATGTGCTACGGTTCCGTTGGATAGGCGGGAAGCCCTATGAAACGTCGTTCCAAGGTGCAGCCAGCAACCAAGGCACCGGCCGGAGCCGGTCGCTCGGTGCGTGCCTTGTCGGCAGGCAAGCGCTCTCCCATTCAAGCGTCAACCCTCAAGGATTCCCTCGACGACATTGACGCAGCGCGCCGAGAAGCGCTTGAGGACGGGACCGTTGAGCTGACTCCCGGCTCCATGGCTCTCGCGAAATCGCTCGTACCGAAACTGCATGGAATCCTCCCTGGTCGCTACGACGCCTTCCCAGAGGAATCCGGAGGCATCACGCTCACGGCTCCAAGCTCCAGAAAGGGATTCGCGGTCACAGTCGAATGCGACCCCAACGGGACCGTGGTCTGTCTGCTCATTTCGCCGGGACGAATGCGCAAGGCCGTGTATTCAGATGCCGCTGATCTCCCCGACAGCTTCATGCGCGAAGCGCTTCAAGCTCTGTCCGCCTAGAGGCGTTCATGGGAGACTTCGACCAGGCAGAAGGCCTGTGGCGCAGTGTGTTCACCGGTCGTCAAGCGAGGGCTTGCGCGCGGCGGCAACGTTGGCCACCGCAGGGTCGCAAGCGCCTTTGAAGAAACCAAGCACCCAACAGAGATATCGGTGGACCGTTTCGACGAGGTGTCGTCAGAGGAACGAAGCGACCGAGGCCGCCGAAGCGCCGAAACTCGCACCACTGGTGCAGGCAGGCCTGTGGTTCACCACGGATGGCTCGTAGTTGCAGTCGAAGATGCTGAACTTGCGGGAGAGCGTCTCGTGCAGGCAACGCCCACCGAAGACAATCCCTACCACGCCGACATCGTCCTCCATCCCACGGGACGCTTCACTGCAAAGGACCACGCCGTGGCTCTCGCCGCCGCGAGCAGGTGGGGGACGCATCCGTTAGCAGCTAAGCGCACGGACTTGAAGGCGTTGGCTGTCATCGGGAGTTGCTTCGAGCGACTCGCGTGACATACTGATGCAAGGCCAGTGAGGCATCAAGATGCTATGCGAACGACGCTAACTATCGACGACGATCTCGCGGCGGCACTTAAGCTGTCAGCGCGGCGAAGTGGCAGGCCGTTCAAGGCCATCGTCAACGAGGCCATCCGTCGCGGACTGTCGACCGGCGAAAAGCCCGCGCATGCCCAGGAGCGGTTTCGCGTGCCGTCCGCGCCCAGGGGGTTCTTGCCGGGCGTTGATCCGCTGAAACTCAACCAGCTCGTTGACGAGTTGTCGGTGGACGGATTCCTGGAACGTTCGCACGGCAGGAGTCCCGATGCTGATCCCGGACGTTAATCTGCTGGTCTACGCGTACAACGAAGACGCACCGTTCCATGCCGTCGCCAAGACATGGTGGGAGACGAGGCTGTCAGAGGTTGAACCGGTTGGCTTGGCATGGGTGGCCATGCTGGGCTTCGTGCGAATCATGTCCAATCGTCGAGTCTTGGCGCGCCCGATGCCGCTTGACGAAGCGGTAGGGCATTGCAGGGCGTGGCTTGGCGTGCCGAACGTCAGCATTGTGCTTCCAGGTCCGCGCCACTTGGACATTCTCGGAAGCCTGCTTGCAGGGCCTGTTGGGTCCAATCTGGTCACGGACGCGCACTTGGCGGCATTGGCAATCGAACATCAGGCCGAGCTGCAGTCCAACGACACCGACTTCGGCCGTTTCTCGGGGCTGAGGTGGCGGAACCCGGTGGCCGTTGTGGGGGAATAGGCGGCAGGCATCTACAACGCCGGCAATCCTGAGTTCGCCTTCGCGGTTTGGGCGATGTCATGGCTGTCCCGCACCCTCCTCATCGGCGTGCCCATCCCTACAGTCGCTTCAAGCGCTTGACAGTCCTTTCATTGACGATATTGCCGGTGTTGAGCGTGCTCTTCGGCTCGAGTAGCACGACCTCGCACGGCTCTTCAGCGACGGGCCTGTGCTCCGTACCGTGCGGGACGATGATGAACTCTCCGGGTTCTAGCACCTGGGCCTCTTGGCCGCGGAACTCCATCCGTAGACGGCCCGAGACGACTAGGAACAACTCATCCTCCTCATCGTGACTGTGCCACACGAACGCACCTTCGAGCTTGGCCAGCTTGATTTGCATGTCGTTGATGTCGCCGGCGACCCTTGGTGACCAGGTCTCCTGGAACGCCGCAAACCCTGTTGCGAGACTTTCCTTCACAATCATTCACTTAAGTCCCTTCGCACATGGCGTCTAAAAGGAATCGCGCTTCCCGACAAAAGCACTTCATCCCGCGCACCCAATGGACAATGTCTCATGGTGGCGCAATGCCCACGCCCATGTACTTTGCCGCGGCGACAGTTACTGGATTCCGGTCGGTAAACGCGCTCCCTGAACCCGCATCTAGCGTTCCAAATACTCCCGGATTGAGATGATACGGATGCCATCGTGTTCGCCCTCCGAAAGCATCGCCTTGTCTCCCGTAACGATGACCTGTGCGCTGGCAGCAACCGCACACTCGAGGACTCGGTTGTCGGGTTCGTCAGCCAACACGGCAAGTGTCACCGTTGGTTCGACGAACTCACCTAGTTCCGAGAGAAACACCGCCACCCGCGCGAGGGCCTCGCGGTCGTGGGCGAACTTGCGCCCGAGGGTGCCGAGAAGCTCGTCGAGAATAGGCTTCGATAGCGCAAGTAAGTCCTCTCCGTCAACGATCTTCCGCAGCGCAGCGTCGCCTCGCCCACCTGGCAGCGTGAGCGCCGACACAAGGACGTTGGTATCGAACACCACCTTCACGCTTGAAGATATCGGTCTAGGTCTTCCTCTGTCAGGACCCCTCGCTCCTTCGCCTTTTGAGTCCAGTATCCCTGCAAGGCGACCAGTTCCGTCCGCAAACGGACCGCGCGTGCGTGCCGCAGCGCATCCTGAACCACCCCGCTCAGCGTCTTGCCTTCCGCTTGCGCTATTTGCTCTGCGGCGCGCGCCAAATCGGGAGGCAACGAAATCGTCTTCTTCACGGCGCTCGGCATGTTCGGATGCTCTCAGCAGGTGTGAAGAAATCATACCTCATCTTTGCCAATCCGGCGCACCTGCTGGGGGCCGCCTGACCCACCGTTTCAGGCATCGTCGATAGCGTCGATCAGGCCCCACGCCATAGCAGTCCGGGCGTCGATTCTGTCGCCCGTTAGGGCCATGTAATTCAGGTTCAGGCGGCCTACGCGGGAGAGGATGCTGGCGGTGCCGCCGGCGCCGGGAATCAGGCCGAAGCGCACTTCGGGGAGCATGAAGAAGGCGTCTGAGGTTGCGCGGAGGTGGCCTGCGAAAGCGGGCAGTTCAATGCCGGCGCCTACGCAGGCGCCGTGGAGGTGGACTTCGACTTTGTCTCGCAGGCTGTGCATGAGGCGGGCTGCGCTGCGGGTGGTGCGGGCGGCGTGGGCGATTCCGGCGTCGGTGGCTTCGCCGAATTCGTCTAGGTCGCCGCCGGCGCTGAAGTTTGGGCCTTTGCCGGCCAGGACGATGCGTTCGATGGTGGGGTCTTGAGTGGCGAGCGAAAGGGCTTCGCAGAGGGCGTCGCGCATGGCGGCGGAGTACGCGTTGCGCTTTTCGGGGCGGTTTAGGAGGAGGTGGAGTTCGCCCGCTTGGCGGTCGATGAGGATCGGTGGGTCTTCGGGTTCTGAGGTAGGGGGCTTGCGTTCGCGGCTTGCAAGCCAGCCTTGGAATTCGGCGCCGTGCTGTAGGGCGGAGTAGGCGAGGGATTCTGTGATCAGGCGGTCTGGGATGGTCAGGTGTTCGCCGACTCTGGTGAGGCCGACCAGGGTCATGGCGGCAACGGGGCTTTGGGCCACTGCGTCGGCCACGCGTTCGGCTTCTTCGCGGGATGGCACGGCCACGTCCAGCAAAGCCGGGAGGTCTTGGGTGTGCGCGTTCTTGCTCACGATGCCGATGACGGGGCATTTGGCGGGCCCAACTGCCGGGACTGACGCGCCTTGCGGCGCGTTTGGAGGGCGAGACGCGCTCCCTCCGAGGTCGGTCTCGTCCACCTCGACGATGAGGCTTGGGCAGCCGCCGAACAGGGACAGTGCCTCGGCCAGCGCCGGGTCCTGCAACCGTTCTTCGAGTTCGGAAAGGCGCATGGCATGAGCTCCCTTGCCATCGCTTCAAGGCCTTATGCTGATCGGGATGGTTCTTTTGCGCAACGCAGAAATCGACGGCACGCGGGCGGATGTTCGCGTTCGTGGCGGCGTGGTGGCTGAGCTTGGGCGTTTGGTGGCGGCGGAAGGGGAGGAGGTGGTCGAGGCTCGGGGCGGGGCGTTGCTGCCTGGGTTGCACGACCACCATTTGCATTTTCTGGCGCTGGCGGGGGGGGGGCGGGGGCGGGGGGGGGGGGGGGCGGGGGGGTGTGTTGTGGGGGGGCACCGCGGCAGGGGGGCGGGCCGCCCGGCCGGG
>VXPR01000584.1:0-1178 GCA_009839405.1 Gammaproteobacteria bacterium | reverse complement strand
TCAGTGCGGTGCGGGCCGCCGGAGGTTTGTGATCGGGACCAACTGCGGGCGGCGCTGGCGGCAGCGCCGGCTGAGCAGGAGTGGATTCGGGGTGTTGGCTATCACGAGTCTGTGGCTGGGGAACTCGACCGCGCGGCGCTCGACGGGTTTGTGCCAGAGCGGCCGGTTCGCATCCAGCATCGATCCGGGAAGATGTGGTTCTTGAACGGTGCGGCGTTGCGGAGGGTGGGCCTCGATCCGGGCGGCGATGGACGGCTGTTTCGGCAGGATGAATGGCTGCGGAAGCGGTTGGGAGATGCCGATCTGACGGCCGCGGCGTTGGAGGTGTCGGAGCAGTTGGCGGCTTGGGGGGTGACGGGGTTCACGGATGCGACGCCTTCCAATGACGCTGCGGCGGTGCGGCGGATTCGTGAGTTGGCGCCGCACCAGCATGTATATGCAATGGGGAACGAGACTCTGGCGACAGGGCATCTCAAGGTGATGCTGGATGATGCGGAGTTGCCGGACATTGACGAGCTCGTGGGGCGGATTGGCGAAGCGCATGAGCGTGGGCGGCCCGTGGCGTTTCACTGCGTGACGAAAACGGAGCTGGTGTTCGCGCTCGGTGCGCTGATGGAGGCGGGCACAGTGGCCGAAGACCGCATCGAGCACGCGGCGGTTTCGGATGAGGACGGCTTGCAGCTGTTGCGGGAGGCCGGCGTGACCGTGGTGACACAGCCGAACTTCATCGCCGAGCGGGGCGATCGTTACGTTGAGGACATTGAGGAGAGAGAGCACCGGTTTCTGTATCGGGGCTCTGGGTTCCTTGACGCCGGCATTCCGTTGGCAGGGGGTACAGACGCGCCTTTTGGGGAGCCGGACCCCTGGGCACTCGCGAAGGCGGCCGTGCTGCGCGAAACGCAGTCCGGTGTCGTGGTTGGTGAAGGTGAGAAGCTCACGCCCGAACGTGCCTTGGCGCTTTTCACGACGCCGCATTTGGACCCCGGCGGCGCGCCGCGCACAATCGGCCCCGGCGCGCCGGCGGACCTGTGCCTCCTCGGCCTGCCTTGGCGGGAAGCACGGCGGCGCCTTGATGCTTGCGACGTCGTCGGGACATGGTTGGCGGGCAAACGCACGTTTGGCACCGACGCACGTTGACACCCCTAGCACTTGAACAAGCCGCTCCTCGGAGGGAAGGC
>VXPR01000416.1 GCA_009839405.1 Gammaproteobacteria bacterium | reverse complement strand
ACAAACGGCGAGGAACGCCGTTTCTCGACTCCCCCGCAAGGGGGGAGTGACAGGAGAGGGCGTGCTTGGCAGCCGGCCGGACCTGCGCGTGGTTGCTCAGGAATCTGCGGGAAAGTGCTCGGCTACGCTTGCGGCAACGCGCTCGGCCAATGCGTTGAGCTTTTCGTCGAGGCCATCGGCATCCCCTACGTTCTGTTCGAGCGAGCGCGACTCGTGCAGTGCGTTAAGCGCGACCATGACGGCAACGCGCTCGTTGTCCAGCACGCGACTGCCGTCGCGCACTTGGTGCATGCGCCGGTCCAGTTCCTGGGCCGTGGCCTTGAGATCCTCCACCTCGTCGGCGGGACTCGTGACGTGATACGCCTTGCCGAGAATGTGCAAGGTAACCGTCTCGGAACTCAACGCTCATCCTCCAGCGCTTTCAAGCGAACGATCATGGTCTCGATCCGATCCCGCGCGAGGTCGTTGCGTTCGACGAGCCGCTTGCGCTCGCCCTGCCAATCCTCGCGTTCGCGGCGTAAAGCCGCGTTCTCATCTGCCAGATTCCGACACAGATCGATCAGGCGGTCGATTTCGGCGCTGAGCACGTCGAGCGAAGAGGCCATTTGGGACCAGCGAATGGCAGCAAGCGGAACGGGTAGTTTGGCGCGGTTGGTCGCTTATGTGAAGCGTCGGCCCCGAAGTAAGATCGCCTACAACGGGCCCAACGCCTAAGGCAGCACATTGACTGAGCAGGCACCGTCCACAGCAAAGACGCACGATGTCGCGGTAGTCGGCGCCGGCATCGTGGGCCTCGCGGCTGCCCTGGGGCTCGCACAACGTGGCTTGCAGGTGGCATTGCTGGAACGCGCGGCTCCAGAACGCGTTCGCAGTGCGCTCGGCTTCGACCCCCGCACCGTTGCCCTCGCGCCGCCGGCGGTAACGCTCCTGAAGCATTTGGGCGTTTGGGACGACGCTGGGGCCGCAGCCATCGACCGCATGGAAGTGTGGGAGGAAGAGGGCACGGCGACTTTGCACTTCGGCGAAGACGAGACGCTGGCGCATGTAGTGGAAAACAGTGCGCTAACGGAGAGGATGTGGAGCGCCGCGGAGGAATGCGTCGAGGTCCGCTGTCCGTTTCATGTCGCCGGCTACAACGAACTCGAGGAAAGTGCCGCCTTGTCGGGCGACGACGCCCCCGGCGTTGAGGCTCGCCTCGTGCTCGCGGCGGACGGCGCGTCTGGCGGCGTCGGCGAACTGGCCGGCGCCCACTTGCGACGCTCACGACTCGAGCAGCATGCGATCGTCAGCGTGGTGCACTGTCAGCGCGAACACGAAGGCGTGGCACTGCAGCGATTCGGCGTCCAGGGCTCGGTGCTCGCTCTGTTGCCGCTCGCCGACCCTTGCCACAGGGCGCTCATCTGGAGCCTCCCCACGCGCAGGCAAGAAGCCGCAATGGCATGGGATGACGACGCATTCTGTCGGGCTTTGAATGACGAGACAGAGGCCGCGGCGGAAGTCCGTGGCGTGGGGCCACGCTTCACCTTTCCGCTCAGGCAAGGCCTCGCCGCAGACGTCAATCCATCACAGCGCCTCGTCATGCTCGGCGATGCCGCGCGCACGCTGCACCCAATGGCGGGACAAGGGGTGAACGTTGGTCTGGAAGACGTGCGCGCCATGCTCGCCCGTCTCCCCGAAGGCGACTTGGCACCACCGGGAGCGTGGCGACGCTTTGCGGCGGACCGTCGGGCGCGCTCGAAGCTCATGCTGGGGCTGCATTCGGCGTTGCTCGCCGCGTATGGCGCGAAGGCGCCGCTCGTGCGCGCGCTGCGCAACATGGGCGTGCGTTTTTTGGATGGCAACGCCCCAATCAAGGCGCAACTCGTGCGCGAGGCGATGGGCGTTGGGGCGCTGGCAACCGTCGGCATCGACCAATCCGGCGCGATGCCGTGACGGAACCGCACCGAACTCCGCTTTACGACGAACACCTTGCGTGCGGTGCGCGCATGGTGCCGTTCGCCGGCTGGTCCATGCCCTTGCACTACGGTTCGCAGATCGCCGAACACCACGCTGTACGACAGGGCGTCGGCATGTTCGACGTATCGCATATGCGCGTGATCGACGTGGCCGGGGCTGGCGCTAACGACTTCCTGCGCACGGTATTCGCCGGTGATGTGGCGTCGCTCGCACGAGGTCGCGCGCTCTACGGCGTACTACTCAATGAAAACGCCGGCATCATCGACGATGCCATCGTCTATCGCACGGACGACGGCTTCCGCGTGGTAGCAAATGCAGGGACGAGCGAGCGAGTGCGTTCCTGGCTGGTTCGCCACGCAAGCGACGAGACCCTTCTGCATCCGCGCCAAGACCTCGCAATGTTGGCCGTGCAGGGCCCTAAGGCCATCGACTGCTTTCGCGAAGCGACGGGATTGGATGCCAGCGCACTCCCCCGCTTCGCCTTTGCCTGGCACGAGGAACGCATGGTCGCCCGCACTGGCTACACCGGTGAGGACGGTGTGGAGGCGATCGTGCCGGCGGAAGAAGCGGCGAGCCTCTGGCGTCGCCTGACCGAGGCGGGCGCGACGCCAGCCGGGCTCGGCGCCCGCGACACGCTGCGCCTCGAGGCCGGACTCAACCTGCACGGTCACGACATGGACGAGTCCACCCCGCCCACCGCAGTGGGCCTTGGCTGGACCGTCGCCTGGGGCGAGGACGACGCACCGGTGCGTCGCTTCATCGGCCGCGACGCCCTCGAACGACAACGCCGCCCGGAACAGGTGCTGCGCGGAGTCGTGCTCGAGGGGCGTGGCGTCATGCGCGAAGGCTTCGCGGTGGCGACCGAACGCGGCGAAGGCGTGGTCACCAGCGGCATCTTCTCGCCAACGCTGGGGTACAGTATCGCGCTGGCCCGCCTCCCGCGCGGTTCCAAGGGGGCCTGTAGTGTGCAGATCCGCTCGCGTAGCGTGCCCGGGCGGATCGTCCGACCACCCTTCTTGCGAAGCAATGAATAGGTAAAACCGTCCCCATGAGCGAAACACCCGAGGAACTCCACTACGCATCGAGTCACGAGTGGGCGAGGCTAGAAGAGGATGGCACGGTGACCGTAGGCATCACCGACCACGCCCAAGACGCCCTTGGCGACATCGTCTATGTCGAACTGCCGGACGAGGAGCAGCAGGTGGAGGCTGGCGCGGAGGCGGGCGTCGTGGAGTCGGTGAAGGCGGCGTCCGACATCTACGCCCCCGTCACCGGCGTCGTGATCGCCGCCAACGAGGTGCTCGAAGACGCCCCGGAAAGGGTGAACGAAGACCCCTACGGCGACGGCTGGTTCTTCCGCATCCAGCCGGACGACCCCGGCGAACTCGAAGACCTCCTCGACGCCGCAGCCTACGACGAAATGTGCAGCGAGGAGGAATGACGGGATCGTCCGATGCCGTTCATCCCACATACCGACCAAGACGTGGCGACGATGCTCGACGCCATTGGTGCGCGCTCGATCGACGACCTCTTTGACGAGATCCCTGCCTCCCTGCGCTGCGGCCCGCTCGACGTGCCGCCGGGCGAGAGTGAGATGGAGGTCACGGCGGCGCTGACGCAGCGTGCGCGCCGGGATGAGCCGGGGCCTTGCTTCCTGGGCGCTGGCGCCTACGACCACCACATCCCGGCCGCGGTCTGGGACATTTGCTCGCGCGGGGAGTACATGACCGCCTACACGCCGTACCAGGCAGAGGCGAGTCAGGGCACACTGCAGCTCATCCACGAGTTCCAGACCATGATGGCGGCACTCACCGGCATGGAAGTGTCAAACGCCTCCGTCTATGACGGTGCCTCGGCACTGGCGGAATCGGTGCTCATGGCGGTGCGCGCGAACCGCCGCACGCGGCGGCGTGGTGCCCCGAGCGCTGGGCGCGAAACCGCGACCACTCGCGTCGTGGTCGCCGGCGCCGTTCACCCCCACTACGTAGACACCGCTCGCAACATCGTAAAGGGCCAGTGCATTCGCCTCGAGGCGACAGGCTTCGACGCGAACGGCACCGTTGACCTCGCGCGCTTGGAGGCGTTGCTTGCCGAGCCGCCGGCGGCCGTCGTCGTTCAGCAGCCGAATTGCCTGGGCTTGCTCGAACCCGTGGATGAGGTTGTGGCCGCCGCGCACGCGTCCGGAGCCCTGGTGATCGCGGTGGCGAATCCCATTTCCTTGGCCCTGCTCGCACCGCCCGGCGACTGGCACGAACGCGGCGCCGACATCGTCTGCGGCGATGGCCAACCCCTCGGCATTCCCCTGTCTTCGGGTGGCCCTTACTTCGGCTACATCTGCACGCGCCGGGATTTCGTGCGGCAACTGCCAGGGCGCATCGTCGGCCTCACCGAAGACACCGGCGGTCAGCCCGGCTATGCGCTGACCTTGCAGGCGCGGGAGCAGCACATCCGCCGCGGCAAGGCCACCTCCAACATCTGCACGAATCAAGGGCTGCTGGTTACGGCGGCCACCGTGTACATGAGCCTCCTCGGAGCCGCGGGGCTCAACGCCATCGCGAGCCGCTGCCACGCGACAACGCGCAAGCTCGTGGAGGAACTCACCAGCATTGACGGCGTACAACAACGGTTCACCGGCCCCTTCTTCCACGAGTGCGTGCTCGATGTGGGCCGCGACGCAGAAGGCGTGGCGGAACAAACTGCGACCGCGGGCGTCACCGGCGGCTTTCCGCTCGGTCGCTGGTATCCCGAACTCGCGAACTGCCTGCTCGTGTGTGCGACCGAGAAGCGCAGCGAAGCGGACATCGTTGCCTACCGCGACATCCTGTGTCGGATCCTCATCCACCCGGAACGGCCGGCCAATGGCTCGGCATCCGAGGGCAGCAGATGAGCACGTCCATCTTCGACATCGGCGCCCCGGGCAGAGGTGCGGCTGCGCAGCGACCTGCACCGGGTGACGTCAGCGACCTGACGCCGGAAGCGCTGCGCCGGAAGCCGCCACGCCTACCGGAGGTGTCGGAACTGCAAGCGGTGCGCCATTACACCAACCTGTCGCGGCGCAACTTTTCCATCGACAACCAGTTCTATCCCTTGGGCTCCTGCACCATGAAGTACAACCCGCGCGGCGCGCATCGCATCGCCTCGCTGCCGGGCTTCGCAGGCCGTCATCCCCTTGCGGAACTGGCTGCGAGTCAGGGCTTCCTCGCCTGCCTGCACGAACTCCAAGAAGTGCTCAAGGCGGCCACCGGCATGGCTGCGGTGTCGGCGGCACCCATGGCCGGCGCCCAAGGGGAGTTCGCGGGCATTGCGATGATCCGCGCCTATCACGATGCCCGGGGCGACACGGAGCGTCGCGAAATCATCGTCCCGGACGCGGCACACGGCACCAATCCCGCGAGCGCCGTGATGTGCGGCTACGCGGCGCGGGAGGTTCCCGTCGGTGCCGATGGCGACGTGGATTTCGAGGCACTCAAAGCCGCCGTCGGCGAACAAACCGCCGGCATCATGCTCACCAACCCCTCCACCTGCGGCGTATTCGAGCGACGCATCGCGGACATCGCCGACGTGGTGCACGACGCCGGCGGCCTGCTCTACTACGACGGCGCCAACCTCAACGCCATCCTCGGCACAGCCCGCCCCGGCGACATGGGCTTCGACGTGTTGCACGTCAACCTGCACAAGACGTTCGCCACGCCACACGGCGGCGGCGGTCCCGGCGCAGGCCCCGTCGGCGCCAACGAGCGCCTCGCACCCTACCTGCCCACACCCATGGCAGCGAAGGAAGACGACACCTATCGCTGGGTGGAACCAGCCGACGCCCCCGACTCCATCGGGCGCCTGTCCGCCTTCGCCGGCAACGCCGGCATCCTGCTGCGCGCGCTGGCCTACGCCCGAATGCTGGGCCGCGACGGAATGCGTCGCGTCGGCGAGTTCGCCACCCTGAATGCCAACTACCTCATGGAACGCCTGCGCCAAGCAGGCTTCGAACTCGCCTACCCGGAACGCCGCGCCAGCCACGAGTTCGTCATCACCTTCCGCCAGGAGGCCAAGGAGTTCGGCATCAGCGCCATGGACATCGCCAAGCGCCTGCTCGACCACGGCATCCACGCCCCCCCCACCTACTTCCCCCTGCTGGTGCCGGAATGCTTCCTCATCGAACCCACCGAAACCGAAACCAAGGAAGAACTCGACGCCTTCGTCGCAGCCCTAACCCAAGTCCTGGGCGAGGTCCGCACCGACCCAGAACGCGTCAAGACCGCCCCACACACACTCCCTTCCGCCCGCCTAGACGACGTAAAGGCCGCCCGCGACCTGCGCTTGGTGCACGGGGCAGATTGAGGAGGCAAACATACAACCCGGGTTTTAACTAATTTAACTAGATTTAACAGGAAGTTCGTTAAAACTGTTAATTGCCGTTAATCTTGTGTAGATTGCTCGCCTATGGATCGACGGTCCAACCCATACGCCCCAGGCGCGGGACTCCAACCGCCTGAGCTAGCTGGGCGCGCCGCCCTCATCGACGACACGTCCATCGACATGGACCGTGTCCTCGCCAGCCGTCCAGCCAAGGGCCTGATGCTGCTAGGGCTACGCGGCGTGGGCAAGACCGTCCTCTTGAACCGGCTGCGGGCACTTGCCGATGAGAAGGGTTTTTGTTCGATCAGAGTGGAGGCGCCGGAGGGCGGAAACCTGCCGGAACTCCTAACGCCACAACTGCGCCAAACACTCTACGCCCTCGATCTGCGCAAGGCCGCCACGCACAATCTGCATCGCGCCGCCAACGTCTTTGCAAACTTTGCCAAGGCGTTCAAGGTGAAGACAGGCGACTTGGAGTTCAGCGTGGACTTCGCACCCGGCGAAGGCGACACGGGCAACCTAGAGCAGGACCTGCCCCGCCTTTTGGGTACCACCGCGAGAGCGGCCGCCGAACGGCAGACGGCCGTGGGCCTGTTCATCGACGAAGTGCAATACCTCTCCTCTCAAGAGCTCGCCGCCGTGATCGTTGCTTGCCACGAAGTCGCGCAAGAGAACCTGCCCCTCCTCTTCATCGGCGCCGGTCTGCCACAAGTGGCCGCTTTGGCCGGCAAGGCAAAGTCCTATGCTGAGCGCCTCTTCGACTATCCGAATGTCGGCTCGCTGGAACCGGATGACGCACGCTGCGCACTGGTGAAACCGGCGGAAGCAGAAGGCGCATCCTACGAAGGTGGCGCGGTGGAAGAAATCCTCGCCGCCGCGCAAAACTTCCCCTACTTCATCCAGGAGTGGGGCTATCAGGTCTGGAACGCGGCGCCATCAAGCCCCATCACCCGCGAAATGGTTCGCGCGGCAACGCCGCAGGTGGTGGAACACCTCGACAGCAGCTTCTTCCGCGTGCGATTCGACCGACTGACACCTCTCGAGCAGAAATACCTGCGGGCAATGGCCGAACTCGGACCAGGCCCCCACGCAACCGGCGAAATCGCGCAAACCCTAGGCGTCGCAACCGCTTCCATCGCCACCGTCCGGCAGCGACTTGTCGCCAAGGGAATGATCTGGAGCCAACGCCACGGCGAGACCTCTTTCACCGTCCCCATGTTCGACGCCTACATGAAACGCCAGATGCCAGAACTCCTCCGGCACGTGCCGCAACCCCGGGGTCGCTAGCGAGTGCCCGAAGGTGCAACCAGCCCTCACCCGCGGTCGCTGCCGAAGGCGGGCGCGGTTCGCCACCATCCGGCGCTGCACTTCTCCGACGTGGCGGACGCTGCGGCGGGTGGACGCTCACCCGCGCATCGCGGGCGGGGTGAAGTTGGCGGTTCGGTTCGGGGTGCTGACGGCGGCGCGGCAGGCGGAGGTGCGCCGTGTGAACTGGACGAGTTCGACCTGGAGTTGCCGACGACGAGCGCCCCAGACCTGCAACACTTGCCGTTGCTGCGACCCAAAGGCAAGTTGCCGCTAACTGATGATATGGCTCGGGTCTGGCCCAGCCCCCACCTCCCAGTGACCTAGTGCAGTGACGTAATAACAAATACGCGCCCACGAAACGTATAGGTATAGATTGAT
>VXPR01000157.1 GCA_009839405.1 Gammaproteobacteria bacterium | reverse complement strand
GCCTTCCCTAGCGCCGTCAGGCGCACGGCCGGAGGCCGACAAAGGAAAGGCGCCTGTCGGCGCTAGGGAAGGCAGAATGCCTTCCCTCCGAAGGCGCGTCTTGTTCGGGCGCTAGCATTTGGGTTGGCAACTCCCAACTGCAAAGCAAGTACCCGTAGGGGGGCTCGTCCGGTCCCGTTCCAGGTTCGTCGGTGCACGAAACACGGGCGGGGACAAGCCCGCCCCTACGAGGCCCATGCCGTATCCAGCAACGCGTTCAAGCCGGCCTCGTAGGGGGCGGGCTTGTCCCGTCCCGTGCCGGATGTTCTTCCCGCATCAACGGCCCGGCGTCCCTACCGGGATGGCTACTACGAACTGCGTTCTACGACGCAAGCCCTTGGGCGCGCCGCCCTTTGGGAAGGCCGTTAGCGTGCGCCCTCAACCAGTTCAAAATGCTCCACGGTAGGGAAGGGGTCGTAGAAATGGTGGAGCAAGCGCTTCCACTCCAGATACTCGCTAGAACCTCGAAACCCTTCCGTATGGTCCGACAGCGTCTGCCAGCGAACGAGCAGCACATACCGACTGGGGTTCTCTACACAGCGTTGCAGCTCGTGCGAAACGTAGCCTTGCATGGATGCGATGATTGACTGAGCCCGAGCGAACGCGGCCTCGAAGCGGCTCTCCTCGCCGGGGCGGACGTCGAGCAACGCGAGTTCGAGAATCATCCCTTTCGGCTCCGAAAAAAGCGCCGGACCCTAACCGACCGTGGTTTTGGCGTGGTCGATGTTGCGCATTGCCGGTACTGCACTGGATTGAGCGTGCCCCGGCACGTTAGATTCCATCATGGTCGGGAGCCTTGGAGATTGCATGGCGTCCTTCGCATACGTGACATTGCAGGTCGGCGACATCCCTCGAGTCCGAGACTGGTACGTCGAGGTGGTTGGTCTGCACCTTGAACGAGAAACCGCAGGACAGATCGCGGTCTTGCGCGGTGAAGGCGGCTGCCGGCTTTGCCTAGAGAGCGGTCCGCCCGTCAGCGAACCGAGCCGTGTCGATCTCCTGTTCGAGGTGGCCAGTGTCGACGAGACCCATGCGCGGCTCGTTCGCCGCGGTGCCACCTTCTGGCGCGGTCCAACCGACGAGCTCTACGGTCACCGCAATGCGATTCTGTTCGACCCGGTGGGCCACAAGGTCGAGTTCTTCGAGCGTCTTGCCGAGACGTGAAGCGGGCCGCGCCGAAGGCACCCAAGGCGGGGGGGGTAAGTCGCATACCATGCTCGCCCGATCTTCGCTCAAGGAGTTAGCGCCCCATGGCACCGCTTGTCAGCGTCATTGCCGGAAGCAAGAACGACGAGGAATTCCTTGAACCGGCGTTTTCGATTCTCCGCGACTTTGGCATCCCTTTTGAATTCAAGGTGTTGTCGGCACATCGAAACACGGAACGCCTTTTCGCCTACATCGAGGAGGCGGACGAGCGGGGCGTCCAGATCTACTTGACGGCGGCGGGATTCAGCGCCGCCCTTCCGGGCGTGGTCGCCGCCAAGACGCTGCGACCGGTTCTGGGCATCCCGGTGCCCGTGGGTCCGCTCCAAGGAATCGACGCACTGCTCTCGATCGTGCAACTCCCGAGCGGCATCCCGGTCGGAGGCGTCCCGCTTGGCGCCCACGGCCCAAAGAACGCCGCGCTTCTCGCAGCGCACATCCTCGCCCTGCACGACGAACAGGTGGCAAGCCACGTCGCGGCATACAGGAAAGCGCTGAACTCCGGCTAAGACAGCGCTGGATGCAGCAGCAAGCCGATTCCGCCGACGATCAAGACGGAACCCGCCACCTCTACCAGCCGGACGCGTTCGCGGAAGATCGCCGTCGCGACGACGAAGGCGAACAGGAGTTCCACCTGACCGACTGCCCGCACCAGCGCGGCGCTTTCGAGGGTCATGGCGGTGAACCAGCCGGCGGAGGCGGCCATGCCGGCCAGCCCCACCCAGATCCCGACGCGCCAGGCGGAGGCGACTCGTGCCAATGCTCCCGGTTTGCCCCCGGCACGCGCAAGCCACATGCCCATCGCCAGTGTCTGAATGACTGTCGAGGCTAGCAACGTCACGGCAGCGGTGACGTGCGCCTCGCCATCCAAGGCGAGGGATGCGCCGCGATAGCACACCGCCGAACTCGCGAAGCCCGCTCCGGCTCCCATGCCGAGCCAGCCACCTGTGCCGATCCATTGCCGCGCTTGGCCGACAACCTTCGGCGCACGTGGCGAGAGCAACAGCACGCCGACCAGACTGACGCCGATGCCAAGCAGGGCGCCAAGGGGCACTGCATCGCCGAGCAGCACCAAGCCGAACAGCGCCGTCTGCACCGTCTCGGTCTTGGAGTAGGCGGAGCCGACAGCAAAGTTGCGATGCGCGAACGAGGCGATCAGCGCCACCGTGCCGAGGATCTGGAGCACGGCACCCGCGCTCACGAACGCGAGGAAGCGAGCCGTGGGCGCAGGCATCTCGGCGCCGCCCGCCGCCAACAGGGCCACGTACACAAGCGCGAAGGGCCACGCATAGCAGAACCGCACATAGCTCGCCTCGGTGGCGTCGAGCCGGCCCACGAGCTTCTTCTGCAACGCCGTGCGAGCGTTTTGCAGGAACGCCGCAACAAGCGTGATGGCGATCCAAGGCTCCACTCTTTGCAGGCGCCTACAGGAAAGGGGCCGCGCGCGTCATCAGCGCGTGCTGAAGGCTGCGATGCGGTCCGAGTCTGCCGAGAGCCGATAGAGCCGGATCAGGAGCAGCGTCGCGGCGATGCCAAGGCCGATTACCACGCCCCACCAATAGCCCGAAACGCCAAGCTCCGGCAGCGATCCCATGCCGTAGCAAAGCGCCGCGCCGACGGGCAGGCCGATGCACCAATACGCCACTACGCCGATGGCCGCCGGGGCACGGGTGTCCTTGTAGCCCCGCAGCGTGCCGATGGCACCCACCTGCGCGCCGTCGAAGAACTGGAACAGCGCACCGAGCACCATCAGCGCCGACGCCACCTGAATCACCGCCGGGTCGCTGCTGAAGAGCTCCGAAACACCTTGCCGCAGCGAGAGAATCAACGCCGCGGACACGAGCGACCACGCTCCCACCACGCCCATCGCCACGGCCCCGGCCAGACGAGCGGCGTCGATCTGCCCGGCGCCGATGTTGGTCCCCACGCGGATGGTGGCGCCAACGCTCAAGGCCAGCGGCACCATGAAGGCGATGCCGGCAACGTTGAAGGCGATCTGGTGCGAAGCCACCTGCACCACGCCCAAGGCACCGATGGACAGTCCCACCACCGAGAAGAATCCCACCTCGACGAACATGGTGATGCCGATGGGAACGCCGAGGCGCACGAGGCGCAGGATCTCGCGCCGGTCCGGCCACGAGAAGCGGGCGAACAGCCGCGCCATCCGCACCCGGGAGAAGGCGACCACCGTCGTCATCGCAGCGAGCTGATAGAACATCACCAGCGCCGTGGCCCAGCCGCAGCCCACGCCGCCCATCGGCGCGATTCCGAGCGACTCGTTGCCGTAGATGAACAGCGCATTGAGCGGCACCTTGAGCACGAGCCCGGAAAGGCCAATGCACATGGCCGGCAACGTCCACGAGAGTCCGTCGCAGAGATTGCGCAAGGCCATGTAGCCGAGCAGCGGCAAGAGCCCCGTGCTCAAGGCGGCGAGATAGGCGGCGGCGATGGGTATGGCAACCGGATCGACGCCGATCAGGTGGTACACGGGTTCGGCGTTGTGCAGCAGCCAAGTGGTGACGGCGCCACCAACGAGCGCAATCCAGAGCGCCTGCCGCACCACCTCGCCGGACTCCCCGGTGCGACCGCCGCCATGCAACTGCGACACCGACGGGGTGATGGACATAACGATGCCGGACAACAGCAGCATCGATGGCCAGTAGAGATTGCCGCCGAGGGTCACGCCGGCAAGGTCCGCTGCACTCACCCGACCGGCCATCATGGTGTCCGCCACGCCCATTCCCATCTGCGAGAGCTGGGTGACGACGATGGGCCACACCACACGCGTGAGGGCGCGTAGCTCGGCGGCGGTTGCAGCGCGAGTCCACATTGGAGCTTGGGTTTTGCTTGGGATTAGGCGAGTCGCATTCTACTGCCCGCCTAGGAGCCTGTCGGGCTTAGCCGTTCGCCCCCTAGGGCTCCCTCAGCAATCAGATGCGATACGCGCTTTCGGTCATCGCTCGTGAGGCGAGACGCATTAGGCGCTTGACGGGGCTTGGAAAGGCAACGCCGCCGCTTCGCAGGGCCTCGTTGCCGTGGCGGGATTCGTCCTCGCGCATGGCGGCAAGGATGGCGCGGCTCTTGCGGTCTTCCTCTGGGAGGCGTTCTAGGTGGCGGTCCAGGTGCCGGCACACCTCGTCTTCGGTTGCCTCCACGAAGCCGAGGCTGATGCGCTCGCCGAGAAGCCCGGCGGCCGCGCCCAAGGCGAAGGAGGCAGCGTAAAAGGCAGGGTTCAGGACGCTGGGGCGGCCTTCGAGCTCTTCCAAGCGCTCTCGACACCAGCCGAGGTGGTCGTGCTCTTCGTTGGCGGCGGCGAGGAGCGCATCGCGCGCCTGGCCGGCTGCGGCCGTGGCCGCCTGGCCTTCATATAGCGCCTGGGCGCACACTTCGCCGGTGTGATTGACGCGCATGAGCGCACCGGCGAGTCGCCGGCCACGCAAACTGAGTTCGCCGTCGTCGATGTCGCGGGCGGGGCTCGCACGACGTGGCGCGTCGTCGCCAAACACCGTGCGCAGTCCCTGGTCAAGAATGCCCACAAGCCGGTCAGCGGCTGTCCGCCGCGGTTCACGTTCCATTGTGTCCTCCTACGCAGACACGAAGGCCAGCAGTTCGCGCCAGCGAACTGCCGACGCGCCCGTCAGGGCGCGCGAGCACGCCCCTACTTTACGGCGAAACCGGCTTGCATGAGCCTCGATGCAACTGCCGCGCGGCGTTCGCGGTCCGCGCCACGCACGGCGATGACCCTGGCGGGGTCCAGTCGCTTCAGCACGTCCGCCTCGTCGGCCACGGCGATGGTGTCAAGGTCCAGCCGGCATGTAGGCTGATCAGTGTCGGGCGGCTGGTAGTCATCGAGCAGTTCCACAAGCGCTTCCCGGGAGAAGCGCACGAATAGGCCGGGAGCCGTCGCCAGCGTGTCTGCCGGCATCGGCACCCGCGTCAGCGTGGCGGCGGCACCGATGGCATCGCCGGGCCCGAACCGCTCGTTGCCGCAAGTTGCCGTACCCTGCACAACCACGAACAGCTCCCGCGGCACCTCGCCCATCCGGAACAGCGTTTCGCCGCTTTGAACGCGACGCACTTCGCCCACTTTCACCACCCAAGCCCATGTGCTCGGCGGAAACCAGCGCATGACCGGGCCTTGCAGGAAGGCGGGAATCCACGATGCCGGCAGCGCTGCTTCCGGCGTCGGCGGGGGCGAGTCCCCAGGCTTCGCGAAGACGGCGCGGTCAACGGAAATCGCCTCCACAGACGTGAGCGTGACGATCTCGTCGGCGCCGTGCGTGCCCAGTGCCTTGCCAGCGGCGGCTGCAGCGTCCAGGCGACGATTGGCACCGCCCAAGCGGATCGTCACCGTGCCCTTGTGCAAGAAGATCTCGCGCCTCGGCTCTTGGCCGGCGCGAAGGAGCGTTCGCTGCGGCGGCAGGCGCAGCATGCGGGCATGGCTAGCCGCAGCATGGAGCGCTGGCGCGTCCATGTTGCGGAACGGTTCGAGGGTCTTGAGTGCTTCGAGCATGGCGCTTCCCCTGGTGGCTTTGCCAAGGATCCTGCCCGGAACGCAAGAACAAAAAAGTCAGGCGTTTGCTCGATCTATTGCGCGAAACCCGATGTCCTTTCTGTAAGCCATTGCCCTGAACCGCACCGTTGCGGCGCGCTCGTAGGCGCGACGCTGCGCCTCGCGCACGTCGTCGCCCACGCCAACGGCATAGAGCACACGACCGCCCGCGGTGACGATCTGGCCATCTGCTTCGGCCGTGCCGGCGTGGAAGATGCGCGTGTCAGCTAGCTCTTTGTCCAAGCCGGAGATGGGATCGCCCCGATCGTAGGCGAGGGGATAGCCGCCGGCCACCAAAGCAACGCAAAGTGCCGCACGGGGGTCCCATTCGACGCTCGCCTCGTGGAGCGTTCCATCGAGCGCCCTCAGGCAAAGCTCAGGTAGGTCGGAACGCAGCCGCATCAGCAGCGGTTCCGCCTCCGGGTCGCCCATGCGGCAGTTGAATTCCACCACCCGAATGCTGCCGTCCGGCAGCACCATCAGCCCAGCGTAAAGAAAGCCCTGATACGGAGCGCCCTCGGCGGCCATGCCGGCCAGCGTGGGTCGAATCACCTCCGCCATGATCCGGTCGTGAACCGCGTCCGTGATGACCGGAGCGGGCGAGTACGCGCCCATGCCGCCCGTGTTGGGGCCGCGGTCGCCATCGTCTCGTGCCTTGTGGTCCTGCGAGGAAGCGAGCGGCAGCGCGGTCTTGCCGTCGCAGAGGCAAATGAAGCTCGCCTCCTCGCCACGCAGGAACTCCTCTACGACAATGCGACGGCCGGCGTCGCCAAAGCTGGTCCCGGAGAGCATGTCGCGCGCCGCCGCGACGGCGGTGTCCGCATCTTCGGCCAAAACCACCCCCTTGCCGGCGGCGAGCCCGTCCGCCTTGACGACGATCGGCACGGCCGGTTCGTTGTGTTGGCGGGCGGCGCCGCTCAGGATGTGCTCCTCGGCCTGGTCGGCATCGGTGAACTCCGCCCAGCCGGCGGTGGGAATGTCGTGCCGCTTCATGAATGCCTTGGTGAACGCCTTTGAGCCCTCGAGTTGTGCCGCGGCCTTGGAAGGCCCGAAGCACTTCAGGTTGCGAGCGTCGAAGAAGTCGCGGATGCCGGCGACGAGAGGGGCTTCCGGACCCACGATCGTAAGTTCCACCCCTTCCCGTTCAACGAATGCCGCGAGGCTCTCGAAATCGTCCTCGGCAATGGTGAGGTTCTTGACCTTCTGTTCGCGCGCGGTGCCGGGGTTGCCTGGCGCGACGAACACGGCCTCCACCGCACGGGACTCGGCCACCTTCCATGCCAGCGCGTGCTCGCGGCCACCGGAACCGATCACGAGGACCTTCATGGACTCACCTCCAAGGCGGCAAGATAGGTCGCGATGGCCTTGTCGTAGGCCGAGGTGTGGCGGAACGCCTTCCACGCCAACGCTCGTCGAAGGGGTGCCTTAGGCATGGCCGGCAACAGTTCCATCACCTGGCTGTAGTCGTCTGGATCCACCACCACGGTCACATGGGCGTGGTTCTTGGCGGCGGAGCGCAGCAGGGTGGGGCCGCCGATGTCGATGTTCTCGATGGCAAGTTCGGGTGTGCAGTCGGGCCGCGCCACCGTCTGCTCGAAGGGATAGAGATTCACCACCACGAGGTCAATCGGGCGAATGCCGTGCTGCGCCATCGCCGCGCCGTCAACCTCCCGCCGCGCCAGGATGCCGCCGTGAATGCGCGGATGCAGGGTCTTGATGCGCCCGTCCATGATTTCGGGAAACTCGGTGACCTCGGACACCTCGAGCACCGCGACGCCTGCGTCGCGCAGCGCTGCATACGTCCCCCCACTCGCAAGTATCTCGACGCCCGCCCGTGCCAAGCTCGCGCCGAGTGCCTCGATGCCTGTCTTGTCCGACACGCTGATGACCGCGCGCTCAATCACGACTCATCCCGTCGCCTTAAGTGGCGCACTCATCTGCGCAGGACACCAAAGGCTTCCACCACCCACGACAACGCTCGGATCCTAGCAGGCAAGTCGGACTCCGGACGGCGCAAGCACGCCGAGTGCCGACAGGCAGGACGTTTGGGCTGAGGCAAGAGACGTCGTCCGAAGGCAACGATTCTTGTGGCGCTAGCAGCCCGCGCGAGCGAACTGCCGACGCGCCCGCAAGGGCGCGCTAGCGCGGACTAGCGCCTCTGCACACCCGTAGGCTTATAAACAAATGACCCTGCCGAAGATGGTACCCGTGGAGATATCGGTGGTCGCCGGTTGAATTTAAAAA
>VXPR01000427.1 GCA_009839405.1 Gammaproteobacteria bacterium | reverse complement strand
AGATGTGTATAATATACTGTGCGCGAACTGCGGTGCTTCGACGGAGTCCCTCAGTTCATTCAAGACGGGCGACCACAAGGGTCGCCCATACGAGGCCCGTGCCAGCTTCGCCTAATAACGGGCCGTCAGCCCTCAACCACCCTCCAGCAATTGCCCAAGGAGGGCCCGCTGGTCTTCCCGTGGCGGCGGCCTCTCGTCGCGGCAACCTGCCACGATTGCCGCGAGTTGCCGCGTCGCAACTTCGAAGTCGTCGTTCACCACGAGGTGGCCGAAGTCGGCGTGCTGGGCCAGTTCGCGGGTGGCTTCCTCCATCCGCCGGACGATGACCTCCGGCCGGTCCTGTCCGCGCCCTTCGATGCGCGCGCGCAGGGCCCCGCGGGACGGCGGCAGGATGAACACCGTCACGGCACCGGGCCAGGCCGCGCGCACCTGGGCGGCGCCTTGCCAGTCGATTTCGAGGATTACGTCGCGGCCACACCGCACCTGTTCCAGCACCGCCTGTCGCGACGTGCCGTAGGCGTGGCCGAAGACGCTGGCATGTTCGAGGAACTCCCCGGCGTCGCGCATGGCCTGGAAATCGGCTGCCGAGACGAAGTGGTAGTCGCGCCCGTCCACGTCGGTCGGCCGCGGTGGCCGCGTCGTGTGCGACACCGAAACCGCCAAGCGGTCGTCCCCGGCCACAAGTGCCCGCACGAGGCTGGTCTTGCCGGCGCCGGACGGCGCCGAAATCACGAACAGCAGGGGCTGGCGCCGGCCGGCTGGTGCCGCGGTCATTCGACGTTCTGCACCTGTTCTCGCATCTGCTCGATGGCGACCTTGAGGTCCACCGCCGCATGCGCTGCCTCAGGCAACACCGCCTTCGCGCCAAGCGTGTTGGCCTCACGCCCCAGTTCCTGCATCAGGAAATCGAGGCGGCGCCCACAGGGACCATCGCCGGCGAGTGCCGCCCGAGCCTCTGCCAGATGCAGATCCAGTCGATCCAGTTCCTCGGCCACGTCCGCCTTCTGCAACAGCAGCGCGAGTTCCTGTTCCAAACGCTCCGCGTTCACGGATACCGTCAGCGCCTCGGCGGCTAGCGCCAACCGATCCCGCATCGCCTGCACCTGCTGCGAGGCGAGTTCGCGCACCTTGGCGGTCGTTTCTGCGGTGAGGTCGAGCCGCTCTTCGATCAGCGCCTGGATCTGCGCCCCCTCCGCCGTCCGCCGGGCCGCCAGTTCCGCCAACGCTTCATCGAACGTCCCGACGGCATCGCGACGCAGTTCCGCCAATCCCGTTTCGCTTTCCTTCAGCACACCCGGCCAGCGCAGCACGTCGAGCAGGTTCGGCTCCGCCAACGCCGGCGCACGGCCCCGCAGTTGGCTCAACGCATCGAGCACGTCGGCCAATGCGTCCCCATCGAGCTCCATCGTGCTGCCAGATTCCGCGACACGAAGCGTCGCGTCCACCTTGCCCCGCCCGAGCCGCGTCCGAGCCGCCTCGCGTAGGGAAGGCTCCAAGCCCCTGAGGGACTCCGGCAAACGGAAAACAAGCTCCAGATAGCGATGGTTGACGGAACGGACTTCCCAAACCAAGAAGCCTCGCGCCGCCCGGGCAAAAGCGGTCATGCTGGCAATCATCCGGGCATTCTACTTGGGCGAGCCGCGCGCTCCCTGGCCGAACGGCGCGACAGCGTTCGTATAATCCGCGCCCCTCAAGGATTCCTACGGAGCAACCGTGTCCGGCAGCCAGCGTCCGAGCGGTCGAGCGGCCGACGAACTGCGCCAAGTGCGCCTCACCCGCGAGTTCACCAAACACCCGGCCGGTTCCGTGCTGGTGGAGTTTGGCGACACCCGCGTCCTCTGCACGGCTAGCGTCGAGGATCAGGTACCCCGCTTCCTGCGCGGCAGCCGGCGCGGCTGGATCACGGCGGAGTACGGCATGTTGCCCGGCGCCACCCACACCCGCACCGACCGCGAGGCCGTACGCGGCAAGCAGGGCGGACGCACGGTGGAAATCCAACGCCTGATTGGCCGCTCGCTGCGGGCTGCGGTGGACTTGCGGCGCTTGGGCGAGCGCACCATCAAGCTCGATTGCGATGTCATCCAGGCCGACGGCGGCACCCGCACCGCCTCCATCACCGGCGCTTGCGTGGCGCTCGCGGATGCCGTGGTCAAGGTGGCGCCGCAAGCCTTTCGCGGCTTCGTGGCCTCGGTTTCGGTCGGGGTTTTCAAGGGCGAATGCGTGCTTGACCTCGACTATGGGGAAGACTCCACCGCCGACACCGACATGAACGTGGTGATGATGCAAGGGCAGGGCTTCATCGAAGTGCAGGGCACCGCCGAAGGCAGCCCCTTTGCCCGCGAGTCGCTGAACCGGCTCCTGGACCTTGCCGAATCGGGCATCGAGACGCTGTTCGAGAAGCAGCGCGAAGCCCTTGGGAGCCTTGCGCCCGTGGCGAGCCTTCCGCCGGCAGAGACTGACGGCGGCCCATGAGCGACATCATCTCGGAGCTGATCGACGCGGACGTGCTCCGCTTCGGCGACTTCGTCCTCAAGTCTGGCCGCCGGGCACCGTTCTTCTTCAACCTCGGCAACCTCTCCTCCGGAACCGCCATGCGCCGCCTGGGCAACGCCTATGCCGATTGCCTGATGACGTACGACCCCTTGCCGGAAGTGATCTTCGGCCCCGCATACAAAGGCATCGCCCTTGCGGTCGCGGCAGCCACGGCGTTGGCCGAACGCGGCGTGGACATCCACTACGCCCACGACCGCAAGGAAGCCAAGACCCACGGCGAAGGCGGCACGCTGGTGGGCGCGTCGATGGCGGGCCGACGGGTGGTCATCGTGGACGACGTCATCTCCGACGGAACCGCGAAGATCGAGTCAGCCCGCCTGATCGAGAGCGCCGGCGGGAAGGTGCAGGGAGTCGTCGTCGCCCTCGACCGCCAAGAACTCGTGGGCGACCGCCACACAGCGGTGCAGCTCTTGCGCCAACGCCTGGCAATCCCGGTCCTCAGCGTCACCAACGTCGATGCGGTGCTCAAACACCTCCAATCCGACCCAAGCCACCACGACGAAGCACGCCGCATAGCCGAGCACATGAAGCACCACCGGCTAGATCCTTCCTGACACCGCAGGGGTCGCCGAAACTCCCCGCACGATGCACGACCCGGCTGCAAAAGCCCGTGCCGCGCGCCAACGGGTCAAAAACTGCCCTGTGAGTTAATCCGAACCGGAGACGTGGATGAAGCGAATCGATTCCTCGCGCAAGTCGCCGTTGCAACTGGTCTGGAACTGAGTCGATTCGCCGATGAGATTCCGACACAAGGGGTTGCGCAGGTTTTACGAACGCGGCGACGAAGGAGCGATTCGCAGAACCAGCAACGGCGGATTCGTCTGCTGCTGACGGCTCTGGAACACGCGAACAGACCTGGCGACCTGGGGCAGCCTGGATTCCGGCTGCACCCGCTCAGGGGGTCGGACGAGTGGAGTGTGCGGGTGTCCGGCAACTGGCGACTGACGTTCAGATTCGTCGATGGCGAAGCGGTGGACGTCGACTTGGTGGATTATCATTAGGCACTGGCAAGCGTCTTGGACATCCCCAGAAGTGCCGATGCATGACCCAGCGCACCCCGGAGAGATCATCCGCGAGAGCATGGAGGCGGTCGGCTGGTCCGTGGCCGAGTGCGCGGATCAGCTACGGATTTCTCGAGGGACGATGTCCCGGCTATTGAACGGCCGCAGCTCGATCACGCCTCGCGTAGCGCTCGCACTGGAAGAGATCGGCTGGTCGAATGCTGAGTTCTGGCTCCGGGTGCAGAGCGGCTACGATCTGGCACGGGAGCGCAAGACGGCCGCCTGATCGCCGACCTTGACGGGGGCGGCGATCGTAGCGCGGCCTTCCTCTTTGCAACAACGCGTCCCCATGCCCAAAAAAAACGCTTCGTCCTTGTCAGCGGCAAGGCAATCGATTTCCTCATGACAGGATCCTGCGATCTTCAAGGGGTCGGTCATTGGCGGACCTGTGGGAGTCGGGGGTTCTCGATCATTCGACGGCCGCACTAAGGAAACGCGACGTGTTTGTGGCAGGCAGGACGCGCCGAACGTACCCCGCTACGGGTTGTAGCGCACGACCCAAGCTTCTTCGCTTGGCCAGGATTGGGCCCATTGTGGGTCGGCCCAGGCGTAGCGGGTGCTTGCGTCGGGAGGTGCGCCGAGTTCGAGGAGGCGCTCGATGGCGAAGCCATTGGCTGTCAGGAGGTCGATCCATTTGCCGTGGGGGAGATAGAACTCCACCGCTTCCTCGTCGGGCCAGGTGATGCTGTGGAGGCCGAAGTATGGGCGTTGGAGTTCGGTTTGCATCCCGTCGTCCTCGGCGTCGGGCATGCAGATTACGGAGATGGTGGCGTTGGTCATGAAGACGAGCCCGGCGCCGGGGCGGAGTACTCGGGCGGCTTCAGGAATCCACTGGTAGGGGTCGGCCCAGAGGGCGGCGCCGTATTCGGAGATGGCGAAGTCGAAGGTGTTGTCGGGGAACGGTAGGCGTTCGCCGTAGCCTTCCACCAGCGCAACCGGCAGCTCGTGTTCGGCGCGCAGGCGCTTGGCGGTGGCGAGTTGGTTCGGGGTTGGGTCGATGCCGACCGCAGTGCCGCCGCGGCGCGCCATCCACGCCGATACATAGCCGGCGCCGCAGCCGATCTCGAGGCACTGCTTGCCGGTTAGATCGTTCGGCAGAAGCCCGAGCTCGCTTTCGGGCAGGCGCCAGATGCCCCAATAGGGTTCGTTCGATGCCCACGAGCGTTCGGCGGGCTCGACATAGTCAGCGGCATTCACCTGCCATGCCGCACGATTGCGGCGAACGTGGTCCGGCAATGTTCGGTTCGAGTCGGCAGACCGGCCGGCATTCGACTTCGGTGTTGCCACCGGTCACGGAGCCTTCGCGAGTTCGGCGACTTGCCGCATTCGCTCTGCAAGGGCGTCAATCCGTGCCGCGATCGCTTCCACGCCCGCCGGCACGTCTTCATAGCGGCGGTGTTCGATCGCCTCGCGCACCCACGGCAAGGTCTTGGCGCCATAGCCAGTGTCCCGGCCCGGTGCGTAGATTTGGTGGCGATACCACGGGCGCCCCGGCAATCCCTCCTCCCGCGTCAGCAAGCGCTCTGCTGTATGCAGGGCCTGGTTGATGCGTTCCAGCGTGGCATCGTCCATGGACGGCGTGGCGGACTGTTCGGCGACGGCGGCGTCCAAGGCCGCGAGCGCGTTGTGGATCGGCGCGAAGTTGAAATGCGGCACGGGGGCGCGCTGCGGCGGTGGCCCAAGCGCACGGGTGGGGTCGAGCGCCGCCGCGAACTGGCCGCTGGCGATGAGGCGGTTGTTGCGCTCTGTTTGCTGGCGTTTGCCATCCGCGAGTTGCTCAAGATCGGCCAGGTAGCTCTTCACCGCGGTCGCGAACTCGCCGAAGTCGAACGGCAACAGCCGCGCATTGGCCATGCGCAGCGTGGTGCGGCCAGCCACCTGTGCCAGCACTACGCCGTAGGTGTAGCCGGGGTCCACGAAACGCTCGTAGTGCTCGATGGTGTCGTAGCGCGTGTGGTAGCTGCTGCCCCGTCCCTCGCCGCCGATGGAGAGGTTGGCGGAGGCGATGCCGAGGTGCTGCAGGAACGGCGTGTAGTCGGAGCCCGAGCCGAGCGCACCCATCGGCAGCCGCCCTGACTTGTCGAGCTCCTTGCGTGCCGCCTCGTCGCCGGTGGCGAGGATGCGGGCACGAACGCGATCCGCCACCGAAAGCCCGGTTTGCGGATCCTGCACATCCCGCTGCACCTCGTTGAAAAACCCCGCCAGCGAAGGGCTGCCGCCGATGCGCACGAAGCCCCGGCTCATGCCGTCGGTGTTGCTGTAGAGCACCAGCTTTTCGCGCAGTGCCTCGGCGTTCTCCTCGGCCCATTCGGTGGAGCCCATGAGGCCGTGTTCTTCGGAATCCCACGCGGCGAACAGCACCGTTCGTGCGGGACGGCGGTCGAGCTTGGCGATGGCCTGCGCCTCGGCCAGGAGAGCGACGATGCCGGAGAGGGGATCCGCGGCGCCATGGTTCCAGCCGTCGTGATGATTGCCGCGCATGACCCATTGGTCCGGCCACACGGCACCGTCAAGCCGGGCCACGACATTGCTGGCGGTGACCGTGTTCCAGTCGAACCGCACCGTCAGGCGCACCTTGGCCGGGCCCGGTCCGATGCGGTACGTGATGGGCAGGCCGCCGCGCCACTCGGCGGGCGCGATTTCGCCTTCGATGGCATCGAGCAGGGGCTGGGCATCGGCGTAGGAGATTGGCAACGTGGGAATCGGCGCCATTGCCGGCGCTTCGTCCCGGGCGAGACGTTCCGCGCCAGCGACTGCCGCCCATCCGGGTGTGAGCAAATCACCCGTGTGAAGGGCGAGATCCATGACCGATCCGCGCTGGACGCCGCTGTCGTTCTTGTAGCCGCCGTCGGGATAGACCTCGCCCTGCACATAGCCGTCGTCGGCCGGGTCGGAATACATGATGCAGCCGATGGCGCCGTATTCGGCGGCCATCTTCGGTTTCAGGCCCCGAAAGATGCGGCCATAGCGAACGATGGCGATCTTGCCCTCCAGGCTCACTCCATGGCGGGCCAAGAGCTCGTGGTCCTCCCGGGTGCCGTAATTGACGTACACGAGCTCGGCCGTCACGTCGCCATCCGGCGAGAAGGAGTTGTAGGGCGGCAGGAGGTCTGGCGATGCGCTGCTTTCGTCTCCCTCGACGCTGCGCTCGGCGAGGCTCGCCACGAACGGATGCGGCTCGAGCATTTCCAGCCGCCGGGTGTTGGGTGTGGGCAGCAACACATCGTAGCTGGCGACGGCGGTTTCGTAGCCCCACTCGGTGAACAGGCGCCGCATGGTCTCGACGTTGCGGCGGCCGTGTTCGGAACCGGCATGGTGCGGTTCGGCCGCCAGCTCATGCATCCACCCTTGCAGGTCTTCGGCGTGGATGTAGCTGTCGAACTCTGCCTCGAGCAGACGCTGTGCTTCGGCCCCCGCCTCGGTGAATCCCTGGATGGGGCTTTCGTCGCCAAGGGTTTGCGGGGCAAGAGCGAGCGCCAGCACCAGCGCAGTTCGTTTCAGCATTTGTGGATTCCTTGCGGGGAGGGGTTCCTAGTCAAGAGCGCGACAACGGTGGGCGATGATACGGCAGCGCATGTCGTCCCGCCGGTTGCGCCGGGCTATAGTGAGCCGTGATCGACGGTTGAAGGCCAAGGAGGCATGCCATGGCAGGGGAGCGAGAGAATGAGACCCCGGGTGCTGGAACCGAGCTGACGCGGCGCGAGTTTGTTGGCCACTCGATCCGCGGGGCGGCTGCAGTGGCGCTTGCGGCACCGCTGGCCGCCGAGGGCAGTTCCAGCGCAGGACTGCCCACCAGGCGACTCGGCAAAACAGAAGCCCAGGTTTCCATGCTTTGCCTTGGCGGCTGGCACATCGGCTACGCCGCCTCGCAGGACGAAGCCGAGGCGATTCGCATCATGCACGCGGCCATCGACGAGGGCATGACGTTCTTCGACAACGCCTGGGACTACCACGACGGCGGCAGCGAGATCGTCATGGGCAAGGCGCTCGCAGAGCCGAGCCGGCGCGAGAAGGTCTTCCTCATGACCAAGGGCTGCGACCGCGACTACGAAGGCGCCATGCGCTGCATCGACGAGAGCCTCACCCGGCTCAAGACCGACTACCTTGATCTGTGGCAGTTCCACGAGATCGTCTATGACAACGACCCCGACTGGGTGTTCGACCAAGGCGGCATCCGCGCCGCCATCGAGGCGAAGGAGGCCGGCAAGATTCGCCACATCGGCTTCACCGGCCACCGCGACCCGCGCATTCACCAGACCATGCTCGACAAGCCGTTCGACTGGGAGACGGTGCAGATGCCCATCAACATGATGGACACCCACTTCCGCAGCTTCCGCAAGGAGATCGTGCCGCAGTGCGTGGCGCGCGACGCCGGCGTGATCGGCATGAAGAC
>VXPR01000163.1 GCA_009839405.1 Gammaproteobacteria bacterium | reverse complement strand
CCCCCCCCCCCCCCCCCCCCCCCCCCCCCCCCCCCCCCCCCCCCCCACTCCCCCGCAAGGGGGGAGTGACAGGAAAGTGCGCACCACCGCCATCGTTGGGATGCGAGGGCCCTCCTGTCACTCCCCTTGTGGGGGAGTGACAGGAAAGTGCGCGCCACCGCCATCGTTGGGGATGCGAGGGCCCTCCTGTCACTCCCCCTTGCGGGGGAGTCGAAAAGCGCCTCGCTTTTCGGAGGGGGGGCTTCTTGCAGGGGGGAGGGTTCTCTCAACTCCGGCGCAAGCGTCGTTTTCTACGGCGCGGGCTCCTAGCCTCCTAGCAATGCTCCTCCCCTATGCCACCTCTTCATCAAAGATGGACTTGAAGAACCAATGTGCCCCGGCCGGTTCCTCCAAGAGCCGCTCCTGGCGGGGCGTCAGGTCGATGCCTTCCGGTGGGGTTACGCGGGCGCGGGACCATACGAGTTGCGAGGCGCAGTATTTATAGAGCAGGGAACGGCGTTCGTGGTTGCCGGTCCAGGCGAGGGTGCCGTGGGTGGTGGCTTCGGTGAAGAACGTGACGCTGCCGGCGGGGGCCTTGGGTACGCACACCACGTCGTCGTATCTGCCGTCGCGGATCGTCTGCGGCAGGCGGATGTGGGTGTTGTGGCTGCCGGGGATGCAGCACAGGCCCCCCGTTTCCGGGCCGCTGTCGGTGAGATTGAAGGCGGCGACGGCAAAGCCGTGGCGTGCCTGGTGGCCAGGCTGGGGATAGATGTGGCCGGGGGTTGCGCCGGTGAACGGGTGCGACGGGCCGTAGTCCGAATGCAGCCTTCCGCTCGGCATTCCCTCGCGCATCCGCATGCCGAAGATGCGGTCGAGACGAAAGCAGTCGCCGAGCTGGAAGCGCATCATCTCCATCGTCAGGGGATGGTCCATCAGGTCGCAGAACGGCTTGCCGTATTGCAGGAAGCCGGGGTGCGTGCCGTGGGAGCCACCGGCGGCGCCGAAGCGATAGAAGTTGTAGAGCCCTTGCGGGGCGTTTGTCGCCCGCTCGCGCCAGTCGTCCGGGAGGTCCGGCAGTTCGCCGTCCAGAATGGCGTTGAGCTGCGCCACTTGCTCTTCGCTCAGCACGTTCTCGACGACGAGGTAGCCCTGCAAGTCATAGAGATACCGCCTGAGTTCCTGGACTTCGTCCATCGCTGCGTCCACCGTTGCCTCTCCCATCAATCGAGCCCAAACACCCACAGCACGCCGCCTTGGGGCACCGAGACCGACGTGCGTCCCAACGCTTGCAGCGCCGCCTGCTCCCGCTCGGCGTCCACGCCCCAGCCGGAGAGCACGGCGATGTATTGCTTGCCGTCCACCATGTAGGTGGAGGGCACGCCGGTGATGCCGGAATTGGTGCGCTGCTGCCAGAGGAGATCGCCTGAGTTGGCGTCGAAGGCGCGGAAGTAGCGATCCCCCGTGCCGCCCATGAAGACGAGATCGCCCGCGGTGGCGAGCACGGGCCCCCAGTTGTGGTTCTCGAACTTCACGCTCCACTTCTGCTCGGCGGTGTCCACGTCCCACGCCTGCAACTCGCCGATGGTTTCCGCGCCCTCCGCCACGACCAGGGTCGCGACTTCCGGGTTCGACCCCATGAACTCGCGCCCGCGACGGTACTCGACCTCAATCCCCTCCATGTGCGAGCACACGTTGTCGTTGGCGGGAATGTAGAGCAGCCGGGTGCGCGGGCTGAAGGCGGCCGGCGGCCAGTCCTTGCCGCCCCACAGCGATGGGCAGAAGGTCACACCCTTGCCGATGCCGGGCTTCTTGGCGTCGTCGTAGGTGGGGCGACCGGTATCGGGGTCGAGGGAGGTGAAGACATCCTGCTTGACGTAGGGCTGGGCGTCGACGAAGCCGATGTCGCTGCCTTCGCGCTCGAGGAACCAGAGGTAGCCGTTGCGACCCGCGTGAACGAGGCCCGGCACCGTCCGGTCATCGCGCAGGAAATCGATCAGGAGCGGCGCGGACACTTCGTCCCAGTCCCAGGAGTCGTTCCAGTGGTACTGGTGATAGCCGGTGAGGTCGCCGGTTTCGACGTCGATGGCTAGTAGGGAAGTGGCATAGAGGTTGTCGCCGGGGCGGGCATCGCCCATCCAAGGGCCGCCATTGCCGGTTCCCCAATAGGAGAGGTTGGTTTCGGGGTCGTAGGAGCCGGTGAGCCAGACCGGAACGCCGCCGGTCTTCCACGTATCGCCTTGCCAGGTTTCGTGCCCCGGTTCGCCCGGCCCCGGAATGGTGAAGGTGCGCCAGAGCTCGTCGCCCTTCTCGGCGTCGAGCGCCGCAACGAAGCCGCGGATGCCCCACTCGCCGCCGGAAACCCCCACCATCACCTTGCCGTCCGCCACCAGCGGCGCGAGCGTCATGTAGTAGCCGGCGGAGTAGTCCTCGATCTCCTGCTCCCACACCAGCTCGCCGGTGGCGGCATCGAGGGCAACGACGAAGCAATCGACGGTGGCCATGTACACGAGGTTGCCGTAGAGCCCCACGCCGCGGTTGGTGGGGTGCATCTGCACCTGGTCCTCCGGCAGGTCGCGGACGTACTTCCAGATCTGCTCGCCGGTGCTGGCGTCCAGGGCAATGAGGTGGTTGTTGGGCGTGGTGATGAACATGACGCCGTCGTTCACCACGGGTGGTGCCTGGTGGCCTTCCCGAAGGCCGGTGGAGAACATCCACAGCGGCTTCAGGTTCGCCACCGTTTCGGTGTTGATCTGCGACAGGGGGCTGTAGCCGTGGGAGTCGTAGGTGCCCCGGTACATCAGCCAGTTGTGCGGTTCCGGGCTCACGAGGCGGGCATCCGTCACCGGGTTGTAGTCCACGGCGTTGGCCACGGCCCCGAGGCACGCCATGAAGGCCGCGCTGGCGAGCAGTGGGAGACGCGTTCGTTGCATGGTTTCCTCCTCGGAGTCGGAGCTTTACGTTTCGGTTTGGTTTAGAGCGGTTCGGGGCCCACCCGGCGCGAGAACTTGCCGCTGACGCGAAAGAGCTCGCCGGCGCGCTCGATGGGCAGCATCGCGAGCGGCTTCGGCGCGGGCCCCAAGGCCACGCGCGCCGCGTCGGCGATGTCGAAGCGGGAGCCGTGGCACGGGCAGACGAGGTTCCTCTCCTCGGGCAGCCAGCCGCTCACCTCGCAGCCGGTGTGGGTGCAGGAGGCGGAATAGGCGACGAAGGGGCCGCTGGCATAGCGTTGGGTCTTGGCGGTCATCGCCTCCTCTTCGAGCCGGAGCAAGAGGAGCTGGTTGTGCAGCGAGCCGTCTCGAACCACGCCATCGGGGGCCTTGGGAAAGGCATTGAGCGGCGCCCCGACAACTTCGGTGGCGACGATGGGAACGCCAGCGTGCTCGCCGAAGGCATGCACGAGCACGTCATCCACCTGGGGCTTCATCCGGTGCGGCTTGGGCGCACGGCCCGCGTGGACAGACCCAGCGCCCAAGACACCGATTGTTGCGAGAGCACGACGGCGGCTCATGCCGGCGCAACGTAGCGCGCTCTGGCACCCGCACTCGGTCGCATCCCGATGATTGCGCGGCACTCCGACGATCCTTCCCCTGCCCGAACAAACCACACGACTATACCGCCCCACAGGGCCACCAAGGATGGGGCCCTCGGAGCGGCAACATGGCCCCCTCGGGACGCTCCCCCAAGCAGCCCTCCCTCGCCTCAAGGCTTCGGTCGGCGAATCCACCGGCTGGTGGACTGCACGTCTTCGATCTCCTGCTCCTGCTGCTGCCAGCCGGTAAAGCCCGGTTCCAGATGCGCCACATTGGTGAAGCCCATCTCCTTCAGCGCCACCGCCGCCAGCGCCGACCGTCCCCCGCCAGCGCAGAAGAGCACAATGCGCCGCTCGGGCTTGTCGAACCAGTCGCGGTAGTAGGGGCTGGCCGGGTCCGCCCAGAACTCCAGCATTCCCCGCGGCGCATGCTTCGAGCCGGGGATGGTGCCGAGGTCCACGCGTTCCTGAATCTCGCGGATGTCCACCACCAGCGCGTCTTCGTCGGCAAGCTCGGCATGCATGTCCGCCACCGACAGGTTCTCAATCGTTTTCTTCGCTTCGTCCACGGCGGCGAAGATGGGCTTGATGGGCATGGTGCGCTTGTCTCCGTCAATCTTGGAGTGCCCATTATGGCCTTGGTCGCATGTTTGCGCGCCCTTCAGGGCGCATCGGCGGTTCGCGAGCGCGAGCTGGCTTGCGACAAAAGCGCTTTGCGACAAAGATAGACACCGTCGTCGAACGTGGGATGGTGGATGGCCGCAGTCACTCGGGATCAGAAGGAGACGCTGTATCGCGACGGTTTCGTCGTCCTGCCGGGCGTGATTCCGGCCGGGCACGTCGCCCAGGCGCGCAGGTCGATCTTCGCCGCCATAGGTCGCCAGCGGGCGGACGCCTTGGCCCTCGGCCGCGACCCGGATGCCGAACAGGCGAAGCAAGCCGCCGAATCCGCCCGCATGTCCACCGGCGCCGGCGGCGCAGGCGTCTTCATGGATCTCTTCCACGCGACGCCACTCGCCGCCATCGTCCAGGAACTGATCGGCGACGTGTTGCCCGTGCGCGGCTGCCAGTTGCCGACGAACTTCCCCACGGATCCGGGAGATCACATCAACGAGTCGGGCTACCCGGACCGCGACACGCCCTTCCACGGCTGGCACGGCCACCTCGACGGCCTTTGGAACGGCGCGGCGCCGATGCACCAACGCACGGATCGCAAGATGACCGCTGCGGAAAGCGAGGCATGGTTTCAGGATCCATCAAGAAACGGCTGCCGCAGAGCCTTCCCCGAACACGCCACCAACATCATGGGCTTCACCGCCCTGGTGGCCGTGGCCCTATCCGACCAAACCGAAGAGGGCAGCGGCAACCTTGGCCTCCTCAAGGGCGCGCATCACCGAATGGAGCGGTTCTTCCAAGAGCAGCGCGACGCCGGCGGCCCGCTAGGCCCGGACGGCCCCGGCTGGCCGAGAATCGACACGGACGCTCCCAACGGCAATGGCCTGCGCCACTACCCCGACGCCGTGCGCAACGCGTTCCCGGACGGCGGAACAACCACCGCAGACGGCAAGTTCTGGCCCCGCCCCACGCAAGTGAAGATGGCCCCCGGCGACGCCGCCATCGTCCTTCACGCCGTCCCCCACTGCGCCACAAGAGTGGCAGGCACGGAACCCCGCCTGATCGCCTACTTCCGCATCACCTCCGCCGCCCGCCCGGAGGCAAACCACCGCGTACACCCCGACGCCCTATGCGACATATGGAGCGAATGGCCGGGCATGGCAGACGTCGTACACGCCCACCGCACGGCAACCTGACCCTCGCCCTCCCAACACGCCGGCAGGCGCGTAATTCGGGGGTGGTCGGCGCATTCAACACGGCGGGGACAATCTCCACCGCTCCAGCCACACACCCAACTCGTCCCACAAATCTCCACCGCTCCAGCCACACACCCAACTCGTCCCACACGCCACACGGCCGATGTCGCACGAGTCGATCGACGGATTCAACACGGGTCTCGTGGGGACAAGCCCTGCCCCTACGGGGCACTTGCCCTTCGCAGGTTCTTGCCGGCTAGCTGCTCCGCCGTCGGTAATTTCGAACGCTCGTTCCACCATCGGCCGGCGGCGGCCTTCGGGGACCTTGAGGGCGTAGTCGGGGTCGCGTTCGCCTTCGGCGGAAAGCAGGTGCATGAGGTGGGCGGCGGTGATGTGGCCGTGGAAGCCTTGGGAATCTCCCTCCCCTCCCGCCACACACCCAATTCGTCCCACAGGCAACATGGCCGATGTCGCACGAGTCGATCGGCGGATTCAACACGGGTCTCGTGGGGATAAGCCCCTGCCCCTACGGGGCACTTGCCCTTCGCAGGTTCTTGCCGGCTAGCTGCTCCGCCGTCGGTAGTTTTCGAACGCTCGTTCCACCATCGGTCGGCGGCGGCCTTCGGGGACCTTCAGGGCGTAGTCGGGGTCGCGTTCGCCTTCGGCGGAGAGCAGGTGCATGAGGTGGGCGGCGGTGATGTGGCCGTGGAAGCCTTGGGAATCTTGCATCTGGTTGATGGCGAGCTTGATCATCCGCATCTGGAAGGGGTCGTTCGTGGCGATCCGTTCGGCGTATTCGAGCACCTCCGATTGCAGGTCGTCCGCAGGGGTGACGCGGTTCACGAGGCCAAGTTCCAGCGCTTCAGCGGCGTCCACGAACCGGCTCTCGAACAAGAGCTCCTTCGCCTTGCGCGGGTGGATGTCCCACGGCACGGAGAGGTACTGGAAGTTGGCGCCGAGGAACATGGCGCTGTCGGCGGCGTAGATGATGTCCATGGCGCTGGCGACGATCCAGCCGCCGAAGATGCAGTAGCCCTGCACCCCGGCGATGGTGGGCTTCGGCACGTTGCGCCAGCGCATGGTCATTTCCACGAACAGCTCGCGGGAGCGGTCGAAGCGGCCCCTCATGCCGCTTTGGTAGGGGCGGCTTTCCTGATCGGCGCGCTCGTCCGGCGTGCCGAGGTCGTGGCCGCCGGAGAAATGCTCACCGGCGCCGAAGAGCGCAATGACATGCACGTCGACGTCTTTCGAGGCGATGCGAAAGGCGTCGTCGAGTTCCTCTAGCAGCAACCGGCTCTGGGCGTTGCGGTATCTGGGCCGGTTGGTGGTGATTCGGGCAACGTGGTTTTCCACCTCGTAGAGGATGGTGTCAAAGTTGGTGTCGCTCATCTTCCTCGTCCCCTTCTGTGGGGCATTTAGGCAGCCGCGAGAAGCGCCTCCAAGCGTTTCCCGGCCTCCGCTGCGGAGCCCCCGGGCATTTGCACCATCTGCAACTCGGCGCCCAAGGACGCTCGTTCCGCAAGCTGCTCTGCCACCGACTCAAGGCTGCCGATGACCTGGATTTCGCGCACCATGTCCTCGCTGATGGCGGCCATGGCGGCGTCGCGGTCGCGGCCGGACCAGGCGTTGCGGGAAGCAGACACTTCCGGTTCGAAGCCGTTGTCGGTGAGCATGTTCCAGTAGAAATCGCCCATGCGGTTGATGTAGTGGAACAAGGGCTGTCGCGCCGCCTGCCACAGGGCATCGTCGTTCGCGCCGTCCAGCACATAGACGTTGGTGAACGGCGCAATGGTCACGGAGTCGGCGGGGCGGCCGGCGCTCGTGCTCGCGGTCGCAAGGCTGTCCCGAAGGGAGGCGAAGCGGCCCTTGGGCCAGTGGATGGGGAAGATGCCGTCGGCGATCTCGCCGGTCTGGCGGATGGAACGGGGCGTAATGGCGGCGATGTACACCGGCAGTTCCGTGCGCGGTCGCTCGTAGTCCAAGGTGAAGCCACGCTTGAGGCTGTAGATGTCGCCCTCGTACTCGAGCCGGTCGCCGCGGATCAGCAGCTTGATGATCTCCGTGTATTCACGGATGCGCTTGAGCGGCGTCTCGAACGGCACCCCGTGGAAGTGCTCGATGACGCGGTGGCCTGAGGAACCTAGGCCACACACCATGCGCCCGCCGGAGATCGTCTCCAGGGCGGCGAACTCCTGGGCGATGGCGCCCGGCGAACGGGAATAGACGTTCAGGATCGACGTGCCGATGGTGATGCGCTGCGTGTTCGCCGCGATCAGCGTGAGCCAGGGCAGCGTGGACGGCCCCCAAGCCTCGCCGGTGGCCACCAGCTCGTAGCCAAGCGATTCGGCAATCTGCACCTTTTCGACCGAATCCCGCCAGTCTGCTCCGGCCCCCGCCAGCACTCCAAGCCTCATTCCTCTCTCCTCTCGCTTTTCAGGTCTTTTCTGCTCTGCCGGACGCGCGCCCGGTGGGTTGCTATCGCTGTGAGCGCTTCGTCTCGACGAAGCGTCCACGGAGCGCGAGTGTACTTCCGATGCGCTGGAATGTGCCGACCTCGCAAGACAACGTCGAAGCGCGAGCGCACCCTCGGGACGCGCAGGAGCCTGCGCCGTAGAACACGGCGCTGGCGCGAAAGGGGAGTGACAGGAGCGGCTTCGTTCGGAGATTGTGGCGTACGGGCGTTGGGTCGGCGGCCCCCCCTCCGAGAAAAGCGGGGACGCTTTTCTCGACTCCCC
>VXPR01000592.1:5809-8068 GCA_009839405.1 Gammaproteobacteria bacterium | reverse complement strand
GCCCGCAGATCATCGCCGGGTTCATGGTGATGGCGTCCCAGGTGCCGCCCGATGCGTCGGCGGCATCGTTGATGAGGCGTTCGGTGTCCACCTTGCTGCGGGCGTAGGCGTTGCGCGGGTGCTGCCAGCGTTCTTCCGGCACGCCGTCGGACGACCAGTCGGTCTCGGTCCATTCATATCCCTGCGGCACGGTGGCGCCCCTTGCCCCGGAGACTGCGGCCATGGAGCTCGTGTACACCATGCGCTTGACGCTGCCGCTGGCGTTTACGGCGTCAATGACGTTCTGGGTGCCGGCGATGCCGCCGTTGTACACGTCGGTGGAGACATCGCCGGAGCCGAGCGGCTGTGACTTGCCGTCCGCGGAGTTGCCGAGCACCGCGGCGACGTGGAAAACGCCCGCGCAGCCCCTGAAGGCATCGTCGTAGGAGCCGGGGGTGAAGAGGTCGCAACCATCCACGATGGTCACGCCCGGCAGCCGCTCGAGGTATTGCACGCAGTCCTTGCCGCGCCAGGAGTTGGCATCGCGGATGCAGGCGCGCACGTCGTAGCCGTGGATGGCGAGCTCTCGAACCATGTGGCCGCCAGTGAAGCCGGAGCAGCCGGTTACGGCAACGGGGCCGTCGTGGGGGGTGATTGCGGGCATTGTGGTTCCTTGTGTTGGTCGGGTGACGATAGGGGTGCGGTGGGAAGCACTTCAAACGCGGCGATGGCCTTGGAAGCGAGGCCATGCTGCCCTCGCTAGGTGCCGCAAGGCGCGTTCATCGCATGCAACTCAATGCCTGGGTGAACGCCGTTCTCCGTTCTTCATTCCAAAACGCCTTGCGCGCCTGTCGGCGCGTGCGAGGGCAGGATGCCCTCGCCCCCAGTGGGCCTCGCCTCGAAAGTCCGGCGTTTGCTTCAGCGGCCGGTCTCATCCTGGGTGCCTCGCCACTCCTGGGCCAGCTTCGCGGTGGGATTGAAGACATCGCCATCGTAGAGCACGTCGATGGGGTCGCGGCCGTCGACGCCGATGCCGAAGCGGTGATAGCCAAGGAGGCGTTGCAGCTCTGTCGGCATCTGCTTCACCGTTTCGCGCGGCACCGAGACGAGCTGAATCTCCTGGGGCCGCAGATACGCCACGTTGTGGCTCATGAAGAAGCCAAGTCGCTCGCGATCGGTGGACGTGTTGGCGCCGCCACCGTGCCAGAGGCCGCCTTCCCACATCAGCATGGTGCCGGAGCGCATGACGACGCGGGTGGTCTCGATGTCCTGGTCCACCTTGCGGTCGTGCCATTTGTGGCTGTAGGGGACGATGTGCGTGGCGCCGTTCTCCAAGTCGTAGTCATCCAGGGCAATCAGGGCGTTGCAGACGAAATGCGGGTGCGGGCGGGGGATCGGCCAGAGGCCGTCGTCTTGGTGCAGGAACTGGCGGGTCTCGCCGGGCAGGACGTTGAATAGGGTGGTCACGTTCACCTGCACGCGGGGGCCGAGCACGCCTTCGATGAGGGCGCGGATGCGGCGGTCGAGGAAGAGGTAATCCACGGCGCGGGTCTTGGCGAGCAGGTTGTGTGCGCGCCAGGTCTGGCCGGTGTCGGTGCCGATGGCGCGCATCTCGGTGATGGGCACTTCGGTGTCGAAGGCGTGGCGGAGGCGCTCGACTTCCGGCGGCGAGATGAAGCCCTCGACGATGGTATAGCCCTGTTCCTCGATTTCGGCGACCCGTTCGGTGATGTTCAGGCCATCGATGATGAGGTCTGCGTCGTCTTCTGGCGTCTCAGCGGTTGCGTTCACGAGGATTTGGCCTGGGCGCTCTCGCCGTTCTCTGCCTTGGCCGCCTCGCGCTCCCGCTTCATGCGTTCGGCGCGTTCGGCATTGCGCTCGGAAGTCATCTTGCCGTCATGGTGCATGTAGTCGTAGGTGGGGCGGATGGTGGTGCGGCCGGCGGCGGGCTCGGTGTCGAACAGGCTCCGGTACTGGTCGATGCTCTGTCCGTTCTTGGCGCCGGGCTCCGCGGCGTTCATCCGATCCATGTCCCAGTCGCTCTTGCCGAACGGGAAGAGGCTATACACGTCCATGAGGCCGGCGAAGCGCACGGGGTTGCGGTCCAGCGCCTCTTGGGTGACGGTCTCGCGATACGCCTCCTCGGTCTGCCGGCGGCGGCGCATGTATTCGCATTGCAGCGTCATGCGTAGCCCCGGCGTCTTCTTCGGGTAGGAGCCGTGCCAAGTGTGGTTGCCCCAGATGACCATGGAGCCGGCGGGCGCTTCCACGGGCGTGGCT
>VXPR01000592.1:1923-5799 GCA_009839405.1 Gammaproteobacteria bacterium | reverse complement strand
CGCGGTGGCTGCCGGGGACGAAGGAAATGGAGCCGTCGTCCTTGGTGTAATCCGTGAGCATGTAGTGCATGTTGCAGTTGTTGGCGGGTTCCGGCTGGGCGACGAGGGCGGGGTCGAGGTAGTCGCCGTGGATGCCGGTGCGCACTTCCCCCGGTCCCTTCACCCACGCGGCACAAAGGCTCAGGACGCAGTCGGTGCCTAGCAGCCATTGGGCGAGGCCAAGGCCGGCGGGGTTGTAGGTGAGCTGCTCGAAGATCGGGTCTTCCCAGAGCATGAAGCGCTGGATGTCGTTGATATTGGTCCAGCGCTTCTCGGAAAGGCCGTCCTTGCCGTAGCGCCGCAGCATGGCGCGCTCGAGGGCTTCCTTGACGCCTTTGCAGAACTCGGGGGGCGCTACCTTCTCCGGAGGCACCACCGTAAACCCGAACGCTTCGAGCTCCACGATGTTGGACTCGAGCCCCAACTGCCTGAGTTCCCGATACAGCGGCGCCACGGAACCTGCCGATTTCCAGTCCTCGATTTCCACCCTGCTCGCCCCCCTCCGCCGGCCGACGCGCCACGATTCTACTCGTTGGTGGATGCCGGCGACCAATGCAAGCGAGGACTCGCGCCGAGCGTCCTTCGGAGAGAGGCGCGTCTTCGCCAAGCCGCTCGCCGATGCGTACAACCCGGCCGCTGTGCCAACATTGGCGCTGGATGTTCGGCACTCGGGAGAGGTCAGATGGATTTGGGATTGGAAGGCAGGCGCGGCATCGTCGTGGGCGGAAGCCGAGGGATCGGCAAGGCCATCGCCTGGGAACTCGCGCGGGAAGGCGTAGATCTTGTGTTAATCGCTCGGGATGCCGAGCGCCTGGCCGGCGCGGCCTCGGAGATTGGGCAGGGCACGGGGCGGCAGGTGCTGAACGTGACCTGCGACGTGCGGGATCGCACTGCGGTCGAAGAAGCCGTGGCTTGGTCTGCGCGAGAGCTCGGCGGGCTCGAGATACTGGTCAACAGCGGCTCAGCGCCGGGCGGCTCCGCCACCGCGGTGGGCAAGATCGACACCATCGTCGATGAGGATTTCCTCGACGACTTCAACGTCGAATCTGGCAAATCTAGGCGCGTGTTGGACATTTTCGGTGGCCGTAGCAGTAAAGCGCACCGCCGTAGCAGCAAAACCGCGTGGCGCGGCGCGGCGCGACTTGTCGCGGATTGGCGGTTGTGGCAAGGTGCGCCGCCAATGCCCGGCCACCTTTCCGAGTGACTGGCCGGGGGGGAGCAGGACTACCCGCCGCAACCCGACGATGCGCGAGAGCGCGAAGGGGAACAACGCCGGCCACTCGCGAGAGAGTGCGCCGCCATGCAAAAAGGAACCCCTCCACCTTGCCGACTGGTAAGCAAGCGAACCATCGCCAACGCACTGGGCGTAGGGCTGCGAACCCTAGAGCGATGGATTGCCGCCGGCGACTTCCCCGCGGCCGACTACCGGCTTTCCGGGCAAGCCCATCGGTGGGACTGGGCCACCGTGGAAGCGTGGCTAGCGGAGCGCGCGGCGTGAGAGTCTGCGCGAACCCTCCATGCCGGAACCCTCTACACGGGCGCGCCGACCAACGCTATTGCTCCCCGCGATGCCGACTGCAAGGCCACCGCTTCAAGGCCACCAAGCGCGGAAGGCGCGTAGAGCGCGAGCGCAAGGCAAGGGAGCGAAGGGCGGCCATGGCCCTAGCAGGGCCGGGGAGCGTGCGAGTGGCCCATGCCGACGTGAGGGAGCTATGCCCCTCCATCGTCGCGCCAGACTCCCTAGACCTTGTGCTAACCGACCCGCCCTATCCCCGCGCCTTCATGGAGTGCTGGCGATGGCTTGGCGACTTCGCGCAAGCGGCGTTGAAGCCGGGCGGAACCCTTGCCGCACTGTCGGGCCAAATGTGGCTTGGCGAAGTGCTGGCGATGCTGGGGCGCGAAGGCTTGGCCTATCGGTGGACTGTGGCGTTGAACCTTCCGGGCGCGAGTACGCGGGTTTTCCATCGCCGCCTCGGCTCACGGTGGAAGCCATGCCTACTGTTCACCAAGGCCGGCGGCGAACCCCCGCGATGGCTTGGCACCGACGTTGCGACCGCGCCGACGTTGGCGGCGCAAGCCGACGGATTCCACCATTGGGGCCAGAGCGCGGGAGCGATGGACGCCCTTGCAAGCCTGCTAGTCGAACCCGGCATGGTGGCTTGCGACCCCTTCGCCGGCGGCGGGGAGCTTGCCCTAGCCGCAGCCTTGGCCGGCGCGAGCGTGCTTGCCAGCGACATTGAAGCCGAACACGTCGCCACCATGCGCGCCAGCATCGTAAACGTTGCGGAAAGTGAAACGACTAGGCGAAGGCAAGGGGCGTTGCTTTGAGCAGGAAGCATCGCGCCGGGCGCTACATGAAGCGGCAACCCCGCGAAGGCGTAGCCGATGCCTTCCGCGAGCTAGACGCCGAACGCAAGGCCAAGGCCAAGGCCACCGAGCAGGAACAACCCACAACCGAGAGGAACCAACCATGAGCGAACCATCGCAACGCCCCTCCATCCATCCTGTAGTGCCCGACGCTGGCAGCATCGCGTTAGTGAATGCGGAAGGCCAGACGGTTCTAGCCGATTGGCAACGCAAGAACGGGCGGTACTCGCTTCAACGCCGAACCGACTCGTTTCTTGCCGCCAGCCTGTTTCACGACCGCGGCAGGTCTTTCACGACCTTCGCGGCGATGATGGCCGCGATTCAAGAAGCGCACCCTACCGAAGCATTTGTCATGGGACAGGCTTGGCTTGACTTGGCTTGACTAGACCCCGCGCCGTGCTTGGTGACGTGGAAGTAAAGCCGCCGTGTTGACGCCATCGGCGCGGATTGGTATAGGTGCGCCGCACCTATCGAAACGGGGGGAGCATGATGCGGCGGCGGATTCTTGCGGTTCTGGTGGTGGCGGGTTTGGCGTTGGGCGCGACGGCGAAAGTCGTTCAGAAAACATACGAAGAGTTGGAGTGGTTTGACTGGTCAAGTCTCGGTTACGACATACACGCTCAGTCTATGGAGTCGGCCCGGAGCCGGGCCGAAATCGCCAAATTACCCGGCGGCGCGGGCGAGACTATTTACTGGCCCATTTGGGCGCGCAGCGAGCATCAACACTGGGACTTGATCGCAGCCATCGAAGCGATGGGCCATCGGTTTCTAACGGCGCTACCGGACGCCGCCTTGTACGCGCCTGTACGAGCGCGACACTTTGTCCATGGCGGTCCCGACTGGGCGCACGGATACGGAAACGGAGTCGTTGGCCCAAGCGATGCGGCGAACTGGCCTTGTCGTGACGATGCCGCGACCTTGTACGCGGGCGAAGGAAATAGCTGTATTGCGATTATTGAACTTGTGGACCACCATGGCAGACAGGCTTGGACGAGCCATACGTATCTCGCAATCTCTGACTTGTTGCCCTTGCCCTTGGACGGCAACCCGGTTGCCAAGTTGTTGGCGCATTCGTACCACTTCCACGCCGTCCACAACGGCTTCAAGAACGCCTGCATCCGCAAGGGCTACAACAACGCCGTATCGCGTGGACTCTACCGCAACGTGAAGCTCTCGCATCGGAAGTCTGGGGCGCTGGTGCATCGCCGCACCGCCTATGGCCGGGCGGCGGCGGACTGGAACGAAGTCGAATGGTTTGCCGAGGGCGCGGTTTCCTACTTCGTCACCAACGACGAATACCCCTTCAACCGTCACGACCTCTACGAGTACGACCCGGACGCCTACGAGATTCAACGGGCTTTCTGGGCCGACCCGACCATCGGCGCGGGCCGGTGTCCAATCTGACACCCCCGCGCCCGGCGGGTGCGGGCAAACGCCAGGCCACGAGAGCGGTAGAATAATAACATATCA
>VXPR01000592.1:1195-1913 GCA_009839405.1 Gammaproteobacteria bacterium | reverse complement strand
CGAGTCCGACATACTGGGCCACCCCATCGACAGCGAACGCGACCAACACCGGGCATGGAAGCTCGCGGGCTTCCTCACCATCGCCGCTTGCGTGGCAGGCGCGCTTGCGACGGTGGCCTATGTCGCGTTCGCCTTCGGCATCGCGTAGAACCCCCCAAAAACGCTCTGTGGGCGCGGTTGGGCGAAGCCATGCAATCGATGGGGTTGGGGGAAGCGAACGCGCACACGGCGCGAACGCTTGGGCTGGCGACCGACCAGACTCGACGTGTTGCGACCGGGCTAGACTCGACTCGAACCGACTCGACCGACACGGCTTGTCTTGGCTCAACGCGACACGTTCAGACTAGACGCGCCACCTAGGGCGGCTTGCCTTCCTCTCGACGAAAGCGGCGGAAGGATACCGCACCCGGCAAGATTGCGTGTTCGCCACCAAGGTATGCGGGCCTAGGCGGCGAACCTTGCCGGGGCGGTGCGGGGATTCTCTCACAGTGGCCGGGCCCGCCAAGGGCGGCCCGTTGTCGTCGCGGAATTGCGACCGGCAGCCCACCATCGGTTAAAGCCGCCACCGCCCTTGCACGGGCCCGGCGGCGCGCATCCTAGCCTGAAAGACGCCACCGAGGGCGCGACTGCACAGTAACTAGGTTCTTTCCGACACCCCCCCTTCGGGTTACGCGGACTCGCCGACGAATGCACGTTTTCGTCACTCTGGTAACGTCAC
>VXPR01000592.1:0-1185 GCA_009839405.1 Gammaproteobacteria bacterium | reverse complement strand
GGTGCGGATGCGGCGCTACAGGGAGCGCCAAAAGGCGCGGAAAGCGGGGAAGGCCACCCCCGCGAAGGCACCACCGAGGGTTGCCACCGAGGGCGCGGCGGCGCATGGCGCGAGCCTGCTAGAGCTTGACGCGGCGAAGGCCCGGAAGGTGAAGGCGGAAGCCGAGCTAGCGGAACTCACCCTTGCCGAGCGGCGGGGGGAAGTGGTGCGGACTTCCACTGTGCGCGCCTTTCTCGCGTGCTACACGCAAGCCCTGAAGTCTGGCGTTGACGGCGTGGACGCGCACCTAGCGCGTCACGTTTCGTCACTGGGCGATGCCGAGCTTGCGGCGATTCGCCGGGAGCTTCGGCGCATGGTGCATCGCGCCTTGGCGGAAGGCAGAGAGAACGCCCGGAGAGTGGTGGCGAAGGGCGCGGAAGCGCGGGGATTGTTGGAAGGGAGCGAGCCATGACGGAAGTCACGAACCGGGCGGCGTTGGAACGGGAGTGGGCGTTGTCCTGTATCCGCATCGCGTATCGGGCTGGCGCGATACACGCGCTTGACGACGCCACCTATGACGACACCAAGCTAGAAGCCTACGCACGCGGGCTGTTCGACACCGCGCCGAACGGGCCGAAGCTTCCCCCCGGCCCGACGGACGACGAATAGGCGGGCTTCGCCTGATATACCGACCAAATTCGCCACCTTGGCGAATTTGCAAGGCGGCGGATTCGTTCGGGTTTTGGTGCCTTTGCGGCAACCGAAGGTGTTGACAGGCAACCCCTATTGACTGGTATAGCGTACAGTCGTTTAGGGTGCTTCGGCATGACACGCCGATACCAGACCTACACGCTCTACGCCAACGCGGAACAACACGCCGCCATCGAACAGGCTCGGCTTGCGATGCGCGAGCGGCTGGGCCACACCGAGCAGGGCCGGGAAGCGACCGCGAACCTATCCGCGTACCTTCGATATTGCGGTGTTGCCTACGCCGAATCTTTGGACATGGGCGCGCAAGCGGCGGCGGTTGCGAACGCCGCGCTTGTGGCGCTGGCGATGAAGCACGCCGCCGATGCCGGCTTTGACTTCCGGCAACTCGCGCCGGACATTCAACGCGAGTATCTGGCGCTAGCCACACAAGATGCCGAAGCCGTGGGCCAAGGCTTGCGAGTGCCAGCGTGAGCGCCCGTACAGAACATCCCCGCC
>VXPR01000175.1 GCA_009839405.1 Gammaproteobacteria bacterium | reverse complement strand
TACTGCCAACCCCCCCGGCCCTCCCCCCCAACAAAACCCCGTATACCCCCCCCCCCACCCCCTACCCCCCCCGCCCCCTCAACACGGGCGTAGGGGTGATAGGGCGGCCTGGGCTGGGGCAAGGAGCGTTGCCGCCAGGCAACGGTTCTTGTGGCGCTAGCAGCCTCTCCGCTTCGACACCGTGTAGCGCGTCGAAGCGGAAGGGCATGAGCTGGCCGGTGAGCGCAGCCCCCCACGAGGGAGTCAACGCGGCGGAAACCACGTCGCCGCCTTTTCCGGTGTCGATTCCGAAAAACAAGGGCATTTCCGCACTGCCCCACGAACAACGGGACTTGACGGGCGGTCACGGCGTGGTTATGTTTTTGTAGCTACAAGGACGGTCAGATCGTGCGTTGGACGTGGGACCAAGACAAGAGCCGCGCAAACGAGCGCAAACACGCCCTCGATTTCGATACGGCGCAGCTTGTCTTCGACGATCCCTTGATGGTGCATCGACCTGAACCCAGCCTCGACGAGGAGCGATGGCACACGATTGGCACGGTCGGTGGGGTAGCCATCATTGTCGTGCACACTTGGCCGAGGTTTCGTGCCAAGTGAGGGCGACGAGGTGGCGCGCATTATCAGCGCCCGAAAGGCCACGCCACACGACCGGAGGGCCTATGAGGAAGGGCATTTCCAGTGAGCTGACCGAGAAACAGGCTTCGCAGGTGAGCAAGCTGGCGTCGATGTCGGATGACGAAATCGACACTAGCGACATACCTGAAGTGCTTGACTGGTCCGGCGCAAAGCGCGGGTTGTTGTACCGGCCGACGAAGCAACAAATCACGCTGCGACTCGACGCAGACGTCCTGGCTTGGTTCCGGGCCACCGTCCCGGACGGCCGCGGGTACCAAACAGAAATCAACCGCGTTCTGCGCGAACATGCCAGACGCGCCTCAGGTCAAGGTTCGATACGCACGACCTCGAGGTAGTCCGCGCCCTGCTCGAAGCGGGTGCCCATCTGGAGTTGCGCGACACGTCGGGGCGAGACGCCGCTGATGTACGCCGCAGGAAACGACCACGGGAATGCAGGCAGTCTCACGCGCACTGCTGCCCTTGCAGGGCCGGCCATCATGCCGGCTCGTACCGCTGAACGTCGATTTCGCCGGCGCGTGTGCGCATCTGCGTTGCGTCGTGCCATGCCTGCATCCTGAGTAGCAGGTCCATGCTGAGGCCGAACCCCTTCTCGACCCGCAGAGCCATCTCGGGCGACAGGGAGGCGTTGCCGTTCACCAGGTCCGAAAGCGTCGCTCGGCGGACGCCAAGAATCCGGGCCGCCGCCGAAACGCTCAACCCGAACTCTTCGAGCGCCTCGATCCTGATGAAGGTTCCCGGATGCGGGGGGGTCATCCCCATTTGGATGCCGTCGTCGCTCATCTGGTAGTCCTCTAGGTTCACCCGCCCGATTACGCCGTCCCACTCCTCCAAAGTAATCCGCACCGTGCGCAATGCAAGGGCCTTCTGCCATGCGCGAAAGACCGCCAACACGGGGATCCGTACAAGTAGCTGCTCGCCTTGCCGTCGGACTCGACATTTGCCCCCACTCGGTCAGAATCAGGCGGCTTAAGCGACAACGGTTTTCTGGAGGGGGAAATGACGGCGACGCTGACGGACGAGCAGAAGCGGGAGCTCTATCGCGATGGGTACATCGTGCTGAAGAACGCGGTTTCCGAAGAGCTGGTTGCGACGGCGCGGGAGCGCATCCGCAATGCCGAGAAAGGGCAGAGCCTCGCCCGCGAGAAGGACATGACCGATCTCGTCAACGCCTCCTCCATCACTCCGATCCTGCACGAGGCCATGGGGCAGTTCGATCCGCCGGTTGCTTGTCAGGTAGGGGTCATAAAGCCGAGCCAACCATCGGATCGCTTCAGCGCGGTGGGCTACCACGAACGTGACATGCCCTACTACGGCGCCGGCACGCACATGGACGGCAACATCACCATCGCTCCGCCACAGGAGGTGCAGGAAGGCACGCCGGACGAGATCTACAGCCGCCACTTCGCCTCGGGCCCCAAGGGCGACTTGGGACGCAGCCCGGAAGTGATGGGACACAACATGGTGCCGCTGTTCCAGGACCCGGAAATGACCTTGGGCCTCGGCAGCTTCACGGCGTTCGTCTTTGTTTGCCTGAACGATCAGACCCGGCCTGGCTGCGGCCAGACGGCGCTCCTCAAGGGCGCCCACCACGCCATGCAGGAGTTCTTCCGCAAGCAATTCGCCACCAACGGTCACCTCGGTCCGGAAGGCCCGGACTGGCCCCGGCTCGACTATGACGTGCCGAATCGCTGCGGCATGGTCTATCTGCCGCCCTCCGTGCGCGAGCAGTTCCTCACCGAAGATTCCGAGGCGACACCAGACGGCCGCCGCTGGCCACGTCCGACGCAGATCCTCATGGAGCCGGGCGATGCCTGCATCACCAGCTACCACATCCCCCACTCCGGCACCCGCAACGAGAACGGCACCGAATCGCGCAAGAACATCATCTTCCGCATCCGCAACAAGAGCCGCCAGCCGGACAAGCAGGTGAACGGCATCAGCGACCACCCGGACCGCGGCCAGATGGGCGAGTGGCTCGAGTACGAAGAAGGCAACAACCCCTGGGAGCGGTCGAAGTACGCCATGTGCAACATGTGGCACGAGTGGGAAGGCATGCGCGAGGTCGTCGCCAGAGCGGAAGCTGCGTAGGGCCAGCGCTTAACCCGAGCACGCCGCCGTGTGCGTTGGTTCGAAAGCCATCGCGAAGGCGGCGTTGCCGCTAGCCTTGTTCGCCGCGCAGGCGAGCGAAGCCGAGTCGGCCCCGTGCGCGAACCCCGACTATGCCCACGCCATTTCGTACCTCCTGCCTTTGAAGTACGGCCCGGACTACACCCACTTCGACTACACCAACCCCGCCGCGCCCAAGACCGGGCGGATGCGGCTGCCGGTGATGGGCACGTTCGACAACTACAACGCGATTCTGGAGAAGGGTCGGGTCGCCGCCGGCTACGACGACGCCGGCGGTCTCGTGTACGACCGATTGCTCGAACCCTCCATCGACGAGCCCGTAAGCGCCTACGGCCGTCTGGCCGATGGCATCGCCAAGGGGCCGAACCTCGACTGGATCGCCTTTCGCCTTCGCGACGATGCCTACTGGCACGACGGCGTGCCCATCAGCATGGACGATGTGCTCTTCACCTACGAGGTGCTGCGCGAGCACGGCTCGGTGTCCATTCGCACGGCCCTCGCCGACATCGACCACATCTTCCCCTTCGGCGAGCGCGAGGTGTGCTTCGTGCGTCGCCAGGACCGGGAGCTCAACCCGATCCTGCCGTTCGCCATCGGCAACTACAACATCCTGCCGAAGCACTACTGGGACGAGCCGGAGCACGACATCACCAAGACCACGGTGGACCCGCCGCTGGCGAGCGGCCCATACCGCCTCAAGTACGCCGAGGTGGGCCGCGTCATCGAGTACGAGCGCGTGGACGACTACTGGGGCCGCGACATCCCGGTGAACAAGGGCCGCTACAACTTCGACGAGATCACCTTCGACCATTTCGCCGACGAGGGCGTGATGCTGGAGGCGCACAAGGGACACGTGTTCGACATCCGCGAGGAGGGCGTGTCGAAGAACTGGGCCACGCAGTACAACTTTCCTGCAGTGCGCGAGGGCTTGTTCAAGCGCGAGCTGCGTCCACTCGGTCGGGTCGAGGGGCTCTGGTGGCCCATATTCTGGAACACCGAGCGCACCCAGCTCGCCGACATCCGCGTGCGCGAGGCGCTGTGGCTGCTCTACGACTTCGACTGGACCAACCGCGTGCTCTTCTACGGCTTCTACAAGACGGGGCTCAGCTTCTTCCAGAACTCGCCCATGGCGCACAAGGGCCTGCCGAGCGAACGCGAACTGGCCCTCTTGGAGCCGTGGCGCGACCAGTTGCCACCCCGCGTCTTCACGGAGGAGTTCAAGCAGCCCCACAGCACGGGATTCGGCCGCCAGCGCCACAACATCGCCCGCGCCATTGAGCTGTTCGCCGAGGCCGGCTGGGAAATCCGGGACGGCGTGATGACCAACGTCGAGACCGGCGAGCCGTTCACCCTCGACTTCATTGGCGTCTCCTACTACTCCATACGCCAGAACCTCTCTCTGGTGGACAACCTCAAGCGCGTCGGCGTCAGGAACAGCGGCCGCTCGCCGGAAGTGTCGCAGTGGCTCTTCCGCAGCCGCACCGGCCGCTTCGACGGCAACTCGGTGCGGTTGGGGCCCGGCCACACACCGGGCCTGCAACTGCGCAACTGGTTCGGCAGCGCCGCCGCCGACCAGGACTACGGGCAGAACTGGGCCAAGATCCGCAGCCCCGTGGTGGACAGCCTGATCGAGACCATCGTCGGCGCGGAGTCGGCAGAGGAACTCTACGCCGCCACCCGCGCCCTGGACCGCGTGCTCCTGTGGAACTTCTACTTCATCCCGCTCGGCTCGCAGCCCGGCTTTCGCCTCGTCTATTGGGACAAGTTCGGCGAAATCCGCAACGACCAGCTAAACCGCCTCCCCTTCGTGGACGCCTGGTGGTACGACGAAGAAAAGGCGCGCAAGATCGAGGAGGGCCTCGAACGCCTGGGCGGCTGATTGCTGGCGCCCTACTTCATGTCGATGTACTTCACCGGAACCAAGCGGTGCCCGAGCATGTCCACCGCCGCCTGCGCCTGTTCGAGGATCACGTAGCCCAGAAGCGGCTCCTGCAAATCGTCTTCATCCTCTCCGCCCATGAAGATCACCTCGTTGGAGACGGGACGGAAACCGTCGATCTCGATTTTCGCGGGCCAGCAGGTCTGGCCTCGAACGACATCGCCATTCGCTAGCTGCAGCTCGACCGGCTCGGAGTACAGGAAGTCGCCGAGCTGCTCCTTCCACGCGGCCGGGAGGATGAGCGCACCGGCACCCGTGTCCACGAAAAGGCCGCAGCGGATGGACTTGCTCTCGTCCGATAGATTCGTGATCTTGGTCTGCGCGATGATTCGGCCCACATCTGTCTCCAACTCAAGGGGACGCCACGACGGATTCTACTCAGTTTGACGCCAACGCGGCGCGCCTATAGTCTGCGGCGAAGCCTTTCAGACCGTCGCTTCGGATGAGGCAAAGGCGGCGTTAGGACGAGCAAGGGACAACCGAACGGACACTGCACGAGGGGAGGAGTGCCCATGGGGGACAAGCACGCACGACTGTTTGTGGACGGCGCCGACGAGGCCATCGAGCTGCCGATCTTGAGCCCCAGCCTCGGCAGCGACGTGATCGACATCGCGCAGCTCACGAAGCAAGGCATCTTCACCTACGACCCCGGCTTCGTCTCCACCGCCTCCTGCGACTCCAACATCACCTACATCGATGGCGACAACGGCGTGCTGCTGCATCGTGGCTACCCGATCGAGCAGCTCGCCGAGCGATCCGACTTTCTCGAACTGTGCTACCTGCTGCTCGAAGGCGCCTTGCCGAGCGCCGCCCAGAAGTCCGAGTTCGAGCGCACCATCGCCGCCGAGCGCAATCTTCCCGCCGGCATCGCCAACATGGTGTCGAGCTTCTCCACGGGCGCCCACCCCATGGGCATCATCACCGCCCTCACCGGCGCGCTGGCGGCGGAGTACCACAACGGCCTCGACATTACGGTGGCGGAAGATCGCGACATCACGGCGCGTCGCCTGATCGCCAAGATGCCGACGCTGGCCGCCCTCACCTACCGCCACGGCCAGGGCAAGCCGCCGCTGCCGCCGCGCGAAGACCTCGGCTATGCCGAGAACTTCCTCTACACCACCTTCGCCGACGACGAGAACTACGAGATCAACCCGGTCATCGCCCGCGCCATGGACCGCATCTTCATGCTGCACGCAGACCACGAGCAGAACGCGTCCACATCGACCGTGCGACTCGCCGGCTCCACCGGCACCAATCCTTACTCCGCCATCGCCGCCGGCGTGGCGGCGCTCTGGGGGCCATCCCACGGCGGCGCCAACGAGGCCGTGCTCAGCATGCTCGCGGACATCGGCTCGCCGGACAACATCGACACCTACGTCGCCAAGGCCAAGGACCGCAACGACCCGTTCCGCATCATGGGGTTCGGCCATCGCGTGTACAAGAACTACGACCCCCGCGCCACGGTGATGCAGGAGACCTGTCACGAGGTGCTCGCGGAGCTCGGCGTCGAAGCCGACGAAACGCTGCAAATGGCCCAGCGGCTGGAGAAGATCGCCCTGGAGGACGAGTTCTTCATCGAGCGTCGCCTCTACCCGAACGTCGATTTCTACTCCGGCATCACCTTGAAGGCCATCGGCATCCCGACGGAGATGTTCACCGTGATCTTCGTCACGGGACGCACCCCTGGCTGGATCGCGCACTGGAAAGAGATGGTGAGCGAGGCCTACAAGATCGGCCGCCCAAGACAGCTCTACCTCGGCGAAACCAGCCGCGATTACGTGCCGCTGGAGCAACGCAGCTAGCGCGCTCTGCGAGCGCGTCGGCAGTTGCTCCGCAACTGCTGGCCCTGACGGGCACGCCCCTTCGAGAAAGCGTCCTCGGTTCTCCCGGAGGCGCCCCCAAAGACGCGAGCGCCGCGCGGCGTTACGATGGGCGCTGGAGACAAGCGTCATGTCGATGGAACGCACACGGGTCCGCATGCTTGCCAGCATCGGCTGGCTCGGCCTCCTTGCGATTGGCGTATGCGCCTGTGCCACGCCGCAGCTTCCGGAAGTGTCGCCGGCAACGAAGCGAGAACTGGTGTCTGGCGAAGCGCTGTTCGGCACCGAGGTAGCGCCGGCCGATCCCATCGCCATCCAAAACACCAGCCCAGAGATGGAGCGCTTCCTCGCTCCGCTGTTCGAGATCGACAGCCGACGGGAGCGTTTGCGGCAATTGGTGCGTCACCTGGCCGAGGTGGGGCTGCTCAATGCCCGCTATGACGAACGCCTGACCCTTAGCGCCGCCGCCACCCTCGAGGCCAAGGCCGGCAACTGCCTCTCGTACACGAACATGTTCGTCACGCTGGCGCGGCGCCTGGGGCTGCGCGCCCGCTTCCAGCGCGTCGCCGTGCCGCCCACGTGGGGCATCGATGGCGATCTGTTGATCCGCAGCAACCACATCAACGCGGTTGTGCCCAACATGCGCAACACGGGCCTCGGCCAAGAGTTCGTGATGGACTTCAACTACGTCGCGCCGGAGTCCAGCCACGAACGCTGGCTCGTGACCGACGCCCACGCCTTCGCGCTCATGTATGCCAATCTTTCCGTCGATGCGCTGATGCGAGGACAACAGCGCGAGGCGTTCGCTTGGCTGAAGCGGACCCTCATCGAAGACCCCGACAACGCCGACCACTGGGTCAATCTCGGCGTCATCTACGCCCGCGCAGGCGCCACCGACCTCGCCGAGGCCGCCTTTACCCTCGCATACCGCATGACCTGGCGACGCCAATCCGCCATGGCAGGGCTCGCCACGCTCTACCGCCAAACCGGCGACGCGGAGCGTGCGCATTACTACGAGGAGAAGATTCGCCGCTTGCGGGCGCGCGATCCGTTCTACCACCTGGCGATCGGTCGCGCTGCCTATGACAAGGGCGCGTATGAGGATGCGCTGCCGTCGTTCCGGCGCGCCATCCAGCTACGACCGCGCACGGGAGTGTTTCACTTCATGAAGGGCCTCGCCCTGCTCCGACTCGGCGACGACAAGCGCGGCTTGCGTGGGCTGCGCATGGCGACGCGCTACGGCCAAGTGGACGACTACGCACTGCGCTACCGGTCGGATCTGGAAGAGTTCCTCGACGTCGATGCGGACGATCCCAACGCCCGAACCATCGCCCGCGTCAGCAGCGGCTTCGACCTCTACGAGCGCCCCGGCTTCGCCGAAACCCGCATCGACTGATGACGGCTTGACACAGGCATCCTGCATGGGGAGGGCGAGTTGCCCTCCCTCCAGAGAATGCGGTTCCGCCGAAGGGCGAGCGTCTCGCCCCCCCCACGCCGCAGGAGGCTGCTCCAATGCATCGTGCGCCCCGAATGTCACTCCCCCCTCGCGGGGGAGTCGAGAAACGGCGAGGTAAA
>VXPR01000089.1 GCA_009839405.1 Gammaproteobacteria bacterium | reverse complement strand
GGCGGGGCCCCTGGCACCCCCAAACAACGGTGGTGGCGCGCACTCTCCTGTCACTCCCCCTAGCGGGGGAGTCGAGAAACGGCGTCCTCGCTTTTCTCTTAAGGGGGCCGCCTGCGGGCTGTGCAGAGGCGCTAGTCCGCGCTAGGAGGCTGCGCCGCGTTCGCGGCAGGTTCTACGGCCCGCGTTGAATCGCGTGGTAGCGGTTTGGCACCAGGGGGCCGACGCGCTGCTCGAAGCCGTCCGGCCAGTGGACGTGGACCGAACGGGTGGAGTCGTCCTTGCCAAGGCCAAAGACGATGCGCGGATCGCGGGCGGAGGCGTAGCTGCCGTCGGTGGCGATGCGGCGGGCAGTGCAGGGTTCGCCATCGAGGGAGATGGTTGCGCCGATTGCTAGGCCGCCTTGGCCGGATAGGGCGATGCCCAGCCAATGCCCGCCCTCGGTGTCGTTGCGATAGAGCCGAACCGGCCCGCGGTTGTTCGTGACCACGATGTCGAGATCGCCGTCGTTGTCCAGATCGCCGAATGCCGCGCCCCGGCTGACCTCCGCCAGCGCGAATGCTTCGACGCTGGACACTTCCGCATAGCGACCTGCGTCGAGGCGCCAGATTTGGTTGCGCTGGCGCAGCGGCAGCCCCAAGGGGCCCGGCGGCTGCCCTGCGATGGCCGTCACAGCGCCGTTGGCGCTGAAGATGTCGAGGTCGCCGTCGTTGTCGGCATCGAACCAACCCGTGCCGAAGCCCGTGAAGGGAATGCTGTCGGCGGCGACTCCCGTCACCGCTGAACGATCGAGAAACCAGCCCTTGCCGTCGTTGACGTAGAGCGTGTTGGTTTGCACCGCGAGGTGCGTCATGAAGAGATCCACGTCGCAGTCGGCATCGAAGTCGGCGGCGGCGACGCCCATGCTCGCCTCCGCCTCGCCATCGGCGTTCACGGCGACCCCGGCGAAGAGGGCGTCGTCCTCGAACCGGCCCTCGCCTTGGTTCAGCCACATGCGGTTTTCCATCTGATCGTTGGCGACATAGAAATCCACGTCGGCATCGCCGTCGAAGTCGTCCGCAACTACACCCAAGGCGCCGCCATAGGGGCCCTCGACGCCAGCGGCGGCGGTCGCGTCCTCGAATCGACCTCCGCCAAGGTTGCGATACAGCCGGTCGGACTCTGGCCGATATGCAGTCGGCGCGCAGTAGCCGGGTGTGGATGCCGTGCTGTAGCAGGTGCGGTGGTTGTCGAGTCGAAAGTCCACATAGTTGGCGACGTATAGATCCAAGAGTCCATCGCCGTCGTAGTCGGCAAGGCTCGCGCTCACCGACCAGCGTTCGCCCTCGATGCCGGAGCGTGCGGTGATGTCTCGGAAATGACCTTCGCCCAGATTCTCGAACAGTTGATTGGCGCCGAAGTTGGCGAGGAATACGTCGGCATCGCCGTCGTTGTCGATGTCGCCGGTGGCGATGCCCATGCCATACCGGTTCGCGCAAATGCCGGAACGATCCGTCACGTCTTCGAAGCGAAGCCCATCAGCATCGCTGACATTCCGAAACAGCCGATCACAAGGCCGCACCCCGTCGCCCTTGAGCGGCCCCCCCTGAACCAGCCAAACATCCATGCGCCCATCGCTGTCGAAGTCGAGGATGCCGGCGCCGGCCCCCATCATCTCCGCCATCCACAGCTCTCCGGTCATGCCGTTGACGTGGGTGAACGTGAGCCCGCTGGCGTCGGCTGCATCGACGAAGCGCAAATCGTCCGCTAGCGCCGCCCCGACAAGCGCGACGAACCCGAGGCTGAGGCACCGCCCTAGCGCCGCCAAACCCCTCGCTAGCGCTCGGCGTCTGGCCCCAGCCCCCACCTACCTATGACCTTGCGCCGTAGAATGACGCTGTCGCGCCATTTCTACGGCGCACGCTCCTAGGAAGCGCAGACTTCGGTTGCTGGCCCTACGAGGGAGAGCATCTTGCCCTCGCCCAAGGTGAGTGTTGGTATCCGTCAGGCGACCTGCCACTGGACGAGCGTGAATGCCGGGTCCTCATCCTGATGGTGCTCGAACACCGCATGCACCTCGTCGCCAATCACCACGTCTTGATGCGGGTCGCCCAGAAGGTTACCAACCATGCGCGCCTGGTCGTGCTCCGGGAACTCCACCAGCACGACGATATAGGGACCTTGGTTTTTGAGCGCTGGATGCACCGGATGCCACACCCGCTCGAAGCTGTAGATGCGCCCCACCGGCGGTACTTCCTCGAAAACCAAGTCATCGCTGTGGCAGTTGTGGCAGATCCACTCCGGCCCCCACTGCCAGCGTCCGCACGCCCTGCACCTCTGCAGCTTGAGCTTGCCTTCGGCGATGCCTTCCCAGAACGGCGCGTCCAAGCCGTCTGCCGCGGGAACCGGCTTCGGCAGCCCGGGATGGAGATAGCCTGTGCCGCCGCTCACAATGTCGCCTCCGTGCCGAAGATGCAGGAGCTCACTGGCGTCACCATGGGGCCGGACACCACCATCGAGATGTCCACATCCTCCACCTGATTGCTGGATTCACCGCGAATCTGACGCACCGCCTCGATGTTGAGCCCCAAGCCATGCATGTAGCACTCCGCCAGGTTGCCGCCGCTGGTGTTGGTGGGCAGCCTGCCGTCCGGCGCGACGAGGTTCTCTTTCACCAGAAACTCGTTGCACTCGTCCGGCTCGCAGAAGCCGTGTTCGACGATGCTCATCAGCACCCCGCCGGTGAAGTTCTCGTAGCACTGCAACACGTCCACATCGCCGGGCCCCACCTGGGCCATGTCGTAGAGCCGCGGAGCACAGGTCTTGAAGGTGGAAGTGGCGTAATCGGGTGCGTTGTGAACGCTGGCGCCGGCGCGGTAGTGCGAACCGGACACCGCCCCCAAGAGGTACGTCGGCTTGTGCGCGTAGTCCTTGGCGCGTTCCGCTGGCACCACGATCATCGCCGCAGCACCGTCATTCTCGAGGCAGCAGTCGAACAGATGAAACGGTTCGACGATCCAGCGCGAATCGTCGTACTTCTCCTCCGTGAGCGGTCGCCCGTACATCACGGCCCTCGGGTTGTTCTGGGCATGGTGATACGACGCCAGCGACAGCGCCCGCAGCGCGCTCTGCTCCACCCCATGCTCGTGCATGAAGCGCTTCACCTTCATGGCGAAGCTCTGCGCCGGCGACATGAGGCCATACGGAACCGTGTGCGCGCCGTCGCCGGAAATGACGTTGCGCACCGGGCCTTGACCGAACCGCCCGAATTGCCCCTGCGCCAAGGCCCGGAACACGACCACGCACTCGGCCATCCCCGTCGCCACCGCCGCGGCGGCGTTGGCAAGGGCACCGGAGCCTCCGCCGCCTCCGCCGCCCCACTGCATGTTGGCGAAGCGCAAATCGTGAATGCCAAGCGCTGCCGCAAGCCGCGAAGGATCGCTGCGGTCGTTCGAGAAAGACGCGAATCCATCCACCTGCTTCGGCGAGATGCCGGCATCCTCGCAAGCCGCCAGCACCGCCATCAGCGCGAGCTTAAACTCCGCGTCCGGTGCCTGCCCGCGCTTGTAGTAGGCCGTCTCGCCCACACCGGCAATGGCAACGGTGCCCCGCAAGCTGCGTTCCATGATCTCCCCTCCATCTCCCTAGCGTTCGCGCAATGCAAGAAGCATAGCAAGGTGCCCGGAACGAAGGCATCTGCACCAAGGCCGTTTCGTTCGCGCAAACGAACTGCCAACGCACCCCTCAGGGCGCCAGCCAACGGCACCTGCAGCCCGGGGCAGCGCATCCACCGACCCTGAACGGCGTCTGAGTCCGAAGCGCATACGGCGGCAACGCGACCAAGCATTTGTACGCCAAAATGGCGTACAATGCAGTCTGCTTGGCGGAACGCAGAAGCGGGGAAGAAGATGCAGAAGATGCCACCAACAGAGGATGCAACGATGGCGGCAACGCCTGATCTGAAGCAGGCGCGCGTGCATCTGCGCTTGGACTTCAAGACCAAGCGCAAGCTCGAGCGTGCGGCCGCCTACGCCGAGACGACCACGACCGCTTTCGTGCTCGCGAACGCCGTTGCGGCGGCCGACCGGGTGATCGAGGCGCACGAGCAGGTGACTCTCGCGGGACCAGATTGGGACGCGTTTCACGACGCCTTGTTGGACCCTCCCGAGCCCAACGCGGCTCTCGGGAACGCGGCGAAGCGCTACCGTGGACGCATTCGTGCATGAACCCCCACTCGTCATCGAACCCCTTGGCCCTCACCACGACCGGGCCGCCTTTACTTGCGGCGAGCCTGCGCTCGACCGATACCTGCAACGTCGTGCGTCACAGGATGTGCGCCGAAAAATCTCCCAGGTCTTCGTCGCACTCGGCGAACCTGCCACCGAAGTCGCGGGGTACTACACCCTGAGCGCGGCGAGTTTCGGCAAAGCCGAACTACCCGCCGCCAGAGCAAGGCGCTTGCCTCACTATCCGGTTCCCGCCGCCTTGCTCGGCCGCTTAGCTGTGGCGAGTTCGCACCAGGGCCGAGGACTCGGTGAATCCCTCCTGCTCGACGCAGTCCGGCGCGTGGTAAGGGCAAGCGCAACCATCGCCGTCCACGCGCTAGTCGTGGACGCCAAGAACGACCACACCGTCGCGTTCTACGAGCGCTACGGCTTCAAGCGGTGCCCGTCCCTTCCCCGTCGGCTTTTCCTGCCGATCCAGACCTTCGAGCAGCTTGCGCTATAGAAGGCCGCGCCGGTGATGAATCGGGGATCGGTCCGTGATTCAATGGCGCACCTTACGATAATCTGCACAGGACCCTTCCATGCCCATCAACCCCGATGCCGTTGGCGAGACCGGCGGCCCCGTCTCCCGTAGCTGGAACTCGAAGGATGCCTTGCTCTATGCAGTCGGCGTGGGTGCCGGCACGGAGGAACTCCAGTTCACCACCGAGAACACCAAGGACGTGCAGCAGCGCGTGCTGCCGACCTTTGCCGTCATCATCGGCGGCGGCGGCACGCCGATGGGCAAGGTGGGCAGCTTCAACGCCGCGATGATGGTGCATGGCGAGCAGGGCTTCGAGCTCTTCGACGAGATTCCGCCCGATGGCGAGCTCGAAAGCACCGGCAAGATCGTCGGCATCTACGACAAGGGCAGCGCGGCGGTGCTGGAATTCGAGGCGGAGGCGGTCAACAAGGCCACCGGCAAGCCACTGCTCAAGACCCGCTCCATGCTCTTCTGTCGAGGCGAAGGCGGCTGGGGCGGCGACCGCGGCCCTTCGGACAGGGTCGAGTTTCCGGACGCCGAACCCACTCACCAAGTCACCTACGCGACCAGGGAAGACCAAGCGCTAACCTATCGCCTCTCCGGGGACCGCAATCCGCTGCATTCCGACCCGTCCTTCGCCGCCATGGGCGGGTTCGACAAGCCCATCCTGCATGGACTGTGTACCTACGGCTTCACCGGCCGCGCCCTGCTGCACGCCTTGTGCGATGGCGACCCATCCCGCTTCCGCTCCATGAACGCGCGCTTTTCCCGCCCGGTGATCCCAGGCGACGAACTCACCGTCTCCATGTGGGCCAACGGCGGCAAGGCCCTGTTCCGCACTACCAACCAAAACGGCGACGTGGTGATTGACCAGGGGGTTTGCGGCTACTCGTAGGGCTTCTGCTCAAGTCCTTCCAACGACGGCTAGGGGCGGCCATCCCTCGGGGATCGGCAGTTCGCGTAGCAAACTGCCAACGCGTTCGTTTTGCACCCTTCGGCGTATCATCGAGCCATGAGCGAACCGGGCGACATGCGCATCATCGTCAACGGGCAGCAGGCGTTCGGCCGGGCGGTGCTCGAGGCGTTGCTCGAACGAGGCGAGAACGTCGTCGCTGTGTACACCGCGCCGGATGGCGACGGGCCGCCGGACCCGCTGAAGGTCGCCGCGGTCGAACGCGGACTGCCGCTGCTGCAGCCGCGCTCGTTTCGGCGCGAGTCGGTGCGGGAAGGGATGCGGGAGTTCGCCCCGGACTTGTGCGTGATGGCCTACGTCACGCTGTTCGTGCCGGAAGCCACCCTCAACGTGCCGAACCGAGGCACCATTCAATACCACCCTTCACTGTTGCCGATGCACAAGGGGCCGAGCGCCATCAACTGGCCAATCATCTTCGGCGAAACCGTTACCGGGCTTTCCATCTTCTGGCCGGATGACGGCCTCGACACGGGCCCCATCCTGCTGCAGAAGGAAGTGTCCATCGGGCCCGATGACACGGTGGGCAGCATCTACTTCGATCACCTGTTTCCCTTGGGGGTCACCGCGATGCTGGAAGCGGTCGATCAGGTGAGGGCGGGAACCGCGCCGAAGATTGCCCAGGATCCGAACGCTGGCAGCTACGAGAGCTGGTGTCGGGCAGACGATGCCGAGATCGATTGGAGCAAGCCGACGCAGGACGTCTACAACCTCATCCGCGGCGCCAATCCCCAGCCCGGCGCGTGGACCATGCTCGGGGAGGACCGTCTGCAGTTGTTCGACTGCCGGCCGAGCGACGCCGGAGGCGACCCCGGGACGATTGTCAGGGTAAGCGCAACGGGCTTCACGGTGGCGACCGCCGACGGGGGCATCGAAGTGCTGCGCGTGCGCCCTGCCGGAGCCGGCAAGATGCCGGCGGGCGAACTCCTTTCCTCAAGTGGTTTGGTCGTCGGCCAGCGATTCGCTTAGCACCCATCTGGAGGGAGGGCGTCCCGCCCTCCATCGCGCAAGACGCTTAATGTAAACACCAACCACGACCCATTGCCGAGGGCATCCCATGACCATCGTTGAAACCAGCTTCGGTCGCTTGCGCGGCCAGTCCGCAGCCGGCGTCCACACCTTCCGCGGCATTCCCTTTGCGCGGCCCCCCGTGGGCGATCTGCGTTGGCAGGCGCCAACGCCAGCCGAACCTTGGGCTGGCGTCCGCGATGCGCTGGACTTTGGCCCCTGCGCCATTCAATCGACGCTGCCCGGCGCGGTGGGAGAGCTCATCGGCATCGCCACGCACGAAACCAGCGAGGATTGCCTCTACCTCAACGTCTGGACGCCGGCGCCCGACGACGCAAAGCGCCCCGTGATGGTGTGGATTCACGGTGGCGGCAACACCGTCGGTGCCGGTTCTCAGCCCCGCGTCAACGGCGAGCATCTTGCGCGGATCGGCGATGTGGTGGTGGTCACCGTCAACTATCGGCTCGGTGCACTGGGATTCCTCCATGCAGCCGAGCTCGGCTCGAGCGGCAACGAGGCGTTGCTGGACCAAGCGGCGGCGTTGCGTTGGGTGCGTGCCGAGATCGAGGCCTTCGGCGGCGATCCAGGCAACGTCACCGTGTTCGGCCAGTCGGCCGGCGGTTTCGACATCGCCCAGTTGATGGCGATGCCAGCGGCCGAGGGCTGCTTCGATCGCGCCGTGCCCATGAGCGGTTCGCTGATTCCACCCGTGCCCGCCGAGGATGCCGAACGCGCGGCCGCAGCGTTGGCGGCGGAGTTTGGCGGCTTCGACCAACTGCGCGAAGCCACGGCCGGGCAGATTCTAGAGTGCCAGTCGCGCATCCCCGGCGCCCGCTGGGGGCCGACTCTCGATGGCACCGTGATCGCGGAAGACGCCGCTGAAGTGCTGGCGCGAGGCCAGTTTACTCGCGACATGCCGCTGATGATCGGCCACACCCGCGACGAATCGACGCTTTTCACCACCTTCGGCCGACCGCCCATAGAACGTGAGCGTCTGCTGGACGCAGCCCGCGACGCTTTCGGTGACGAGGCAGAGGACGCCGTCGCCACCTACGAGCAAGACCGCTCCGAGTCGAGCCTACGCAACGCGCCCGGCGACATCCTCGCCGCCATCTCCACCGACCGCATGTTCCGCATCCCGGCCGCCCGCACCGCCGAATGTCACCTTGCGCATTCAAGCAATGTGTGGATGTACCGCTTCGACCACGAATCCCCGGCTGATCCCGCGTTGCAGTCGTGCCACTCCCTCGACATCCCCTTCGTCTGGGGCACCTACGGCATCGAAGCCATGCAGCGCTTCTGCGGCAAGGGCGACACCATCGCCAGCCTCTCCCGCTCGGTAATGTCCCGCTACCTCGCCTTCGCCCGCGACGGCAACCCGAACACCACCGGCGCGCCGGACTGGCCCACCTAAAAACCCCACGACCGGGAAAGCTCTCGGGCGG
>VXPR01000156.1 GCA_009839405.1 Gammaproteobacteria bacterium | reverse complement strand
GAGGTGGTGCCGAGTCCGTTGACACACGCCGTTGTCTCACCTAATGTGAAGTGCAGCACCTTGCGGCAGGATGCAGTGACGACCAAGGAACGGCTCACCGTCAACATCGATCCCGCTCAGTTCGAGCAACTTCAACGCTTGGCCGAGCAGCACGCCGTGTCGCTCGCTTGGCTCGGCCGTCACGCCATCGCCCGCCTCCTTGCCGCCGAAAACATCCAGGCCGAACTGCCGTTCCCGCCGGTTCAGGCGAACCAACGCCCCCGGTCCGCGTGACGCGTACCTTCTACGAGTTCTTCGCCGGCGGCGGTATGGCGCGTGCGGGCCTAGGCGATGGCTGGAAGTGCCTCTTCGCGAACGACTTCGACCGCAAGAAAGCCACCACGTACACGCGCAACTGGGGGAGCGGCCAAATGCTCTGCGACGATGTTCGCAACCTTGTTGCCGATGACCTTCCCGGTCCCGCTGACCTCGCCTGGGCCTCGTTCCCGTGCCAGGACCTCTCCCTTGCCGGCGGCGGGGCCGGCCTCAAGGGAGAACGCTCGGGCACGTTCTGGCCCTTTTGGCGGTTGGTCAGAACCCTAATCGACGAGGGCAGGCCACCACCGATCATCGCCCTCGAGAACGTCTGCGGTGCACTGACCTCCCACGGAGGCAGCGACTTCAATGCCCTATGCGCCGCGATGGCCGAAGCCGGATACAGATATGGTGCCCTTATCGTCGATGCTGCCCACTTCGTTCCCCAATCCCGACCGCGCCTCGTTCTGCTCGCCGTACGCCGCGACATCTCCATCGGAAAGGGTCTCAGCGCTCCCACTCCCGCTCCGCCGTTCCATTCGAAGGCACTTCGTTCAGCCGTCGCCAAGCTTCCCAATGAACTCGCCGACGGCTGGATCTGGTGGTCCCTCGATCCTCCCCAACCACGCAATCTCGGCCTGGCCGACGTCATCGAGGACCACCCGCCCGACGTCTCTTGGCATGCCCCGGACCAGACCGCCAAGCTCCTCAGTATGATGAGCGACCTCAACCTGGACAAGGTCCGCGCTGCCCGTTCTCAGGGGCGCAAGGTCGTGGGCACGATCTACAAGCGCACGCGACGCGATGCGGCCGGTCGCAAGGTCCAGCGCGCGGAAGCCCGGTTCGACGACATCGCCGGTTGCCTACGGACGCCCGTAGGCGGCTCAAGCCGCCAACTGGTGATCGTCGTCAACCGAACCCGGGTCCGCTCGCGGTTGATCTCGAGTCGCGAGACCGCACGTCTGATGGGTCTTCCAGACGACTACATTCTCCCGCAGAACTACAACGAGGCATACCATCTCACCGGCGACGGCGTGGTGGTCCCCGTCGTCCGCTTTCTAGCGGACCGTCTGCTCGAACCGATCCTCGACGACCCTGCGCTTCGGCCCCCCCACGCCGCATGAGCGTCATCCCCTGCGAGAAGAACCTCGAACTGCAGGGGCGCATCAGGGACTTCGCCGAAGTCTTGAAGACCGAAGCCCACACGCTCGGCGATCACGGCCTGGACGAGGACGAGTTCTACAGCAACGTCTTCCGAGGTGCCATTGAGCGCGTTCGCGGCCAGTTCTCTGCCACCATGCGGGAGAAGCGCGAGTTCGTCGCCCACGTCCTCAACCACATGCAGGACCGATGCTTCATCGGTGAGTGGGAGTCTGCCGGCGAAGCCAACCGGCACGACTACTCCGTGCCACTGCCTTCCGGACGCACCGCCATCATCGAGCTCAAGGGCTGCCTCGACGGTAACAACACGAACATCTTCGAACGCCCTCCGCACGCCGACGAGTTCATCATCTGGAGCGTATGCACCAATCCGGGAGCGGACCCGCGCCACAACGCCTGGTCAGGCATCCATACCCGGCTCAGCGCGGAAATCGTCTCCCGCTCGCAGCGCGTCGATGGCCTCATCGTCTGGGACATGGTCTGCGGCACGATCGGCAGACCCTGTCCCAAAGTCCTTGCCGATCCCCTTCGGGGTACCGACGTCGGACCTTACATCCTTCCGCCGCCGTGCTTGTACCTCTTTCCGGGCACCATCCCGAGTCCTCGAAACAACCCCGCGCCTTCACCCCAAGCAATTGACGAGGTCCAGATCCTCCAAGCGTTCTTCGATTGCTTCAAGTGCCGTGCCTCTGAGCTCAACCACGTTAGCTTCGAAGTCGGGCACCACGGGCGCGACACCGTACGAAGCACCTCGGTCACCCGGGACGGCGTCGTTCAGCGCCAATCGAACCCCACCGCCATCCGTCGATCCTGATGTACGTTTCCGAGCAGCGCAGTCGAAACACGCCGCTCCTCGGCGAGCCGGCCCCCACCGATCGGGGCCGGTGCCGCTGCTGTGGTTATCGCCCGTGGGGCGCGCCGCAAGCCCCGCGAGGCAAGCACCAACTACCGGTCGCCCAACCCGGATCCTCGCCGGACCTCGCTCCCAAAGTGGTACACCCATCGCCGCTTCCGGCACCGCTGATCCCGCCGTGGTCCACCGGTCCAGTTGCGGCCCGGCGTACCGCACGACGACTGTCCATCCGCTACGACAGCGCCGCCCAACCTCGCATCCGCCGCCAGACATCGGCGCGTCGCTTCCAGCGCCGTGGTGCCTCTCTCATCTTCTAACTTAACTATCGCCGGCCCCCAAAGTCCCCCTCCACGCCTGCCCCTGACGCTGCCTCGCTCTCGGCATCGCCCTGCGTCCAGGCGGCGGGTTGACAGAAGCAATATCGCTTCTCCGGTCCGCGCCCGCCCTCCGCAGCGGCTAGACGCCGCCCCGGACGATGCCGAATCCCGCTCCGCAGCCGCACGCTGGGGCAAGGCCACGTCCGTGGCGCTGGCCCCAACGTGCCCACGCCGCGGGGTTGCGCACCCACGAGCTGCTGACGCTCGCCCGTCCCGCGGAGCAGCCGGCCGATCCGCGCCCGGCGCGCGAAAGCAAAGTTCGCCGGACACCCCGGCATGGACTGCACGGTTGCCGGCAAGGATGGTCTCGTCCGCGTCGTCCGCCTCCCCGAGCACCTTCGGGCACGACGAGCTTTCCCGGTAGCGCGCGATGCGTCGCACTACCGGTTCGCCGCGCGCCGGTTTCCCGGCGCTGCGCGTTTCCGCGCCATGATTACCGAACGCCGTTGCCTCGAGCGTCGTCGCATCGCCCCAATGCACCTCATCCTCGCCCAATGGTCGCGTACACGTGCGACGGCTGGGCGGGCTAACCGGGTGGCGCTGAGTAGCCCAGTCCGCTAGGGTGCTTCGCGGTCACGATCCGAGGGCTCCACGTGAAGGTATTTCTGAGTTGGTCTGGAGAAAAAAGTCGGGATGTTGCCCTGGCCTTCCGTGATTGGCTTCCATCAGTCATCCAGTCACTTGAACCTTACGTATCCTCGGTGGACATCGAGAAGGGCTCGCGGTGGGCTGCCGATCTTGCCAAAGAGCTTGAGGATTCCTCCTTTGGCATCCTTTGTGTCACGCGGGAGAACCAAGCTGCCCCTTGGCTCAACTTTGAAGCAGGTGCTTTGTCCAAGGCCGTCGATAAAGCATTCGTCAGCCCGTTTCTCTTCGACCTTGAGAGAGACGAAGTGGACGCCGACGGCCCCCTCCCTCAGTTCCAGTCAACGACCTTTTCCCGCGACGATGTCGGCAAGCTTGTGGAGACCCTGAACCGAGCATGTGGCGACGAGAAGCTAGCAGACAAGCTCTTGGACCAGACGTTTTCCGTCTGGTGGCCGCACCTTGAGTCGACTCTGCACAAGATCAAGTCCGACGCGACCGCCTCTGGGGCGATCGACGAGCCCGAAACACCGCCAGCGGAGCGAGACCTTCTACGGGAAATCCTCTACCTCTCCCAACAGAATCAAGTTCTGCTTCGGGAGTCGGGCGTCGCCGACCTTCCCAAATCTGCCGAGGAACTGCGGGTCGCGCTGGATAGCTCCCGCGCCATCTCTGAGAGCTTAGAACACCGCTTGGCCCAGGGCCGCAAAGCGAGTCCGGAGAGGCGACCTGAAGGCTTTGATTTCGGCCGCATTGACGACGCCATTCATGCCGCGTCGAATCTGGCCCCTGCGCTCGTTGCCTTTCAGCTCATCCTTCCCCTCCTGAGGGATGAACTGCCTTGGCTATACGACCTTGGAAGGACATTCCTGAATCGAATCCACCGCAGTAACAGTCGTCCGGTGCACAGGAAGGCAGCTCGGGACTTCATCAAGGCGCTTGAGATCGCGACCGTCAATCCCGAGCTTAGGATGACCTTGATTCGCAAAGAGGTTGAGGATTTCGTCATGGGCCTCGTCGTCCCACGACTTCACCGGTATGCGGATCTAATCGCTGATGGTCACGGCTAACCCGTAGGCTGTTCCACGCTTCGCTCGACCCGCTGTGGAATCCCTTTGATTCCCCTCCGTCGTCTGAAAGATGCTCGCTGCAAACTCAATCCCCACACCCGTTACTCTGACCGGTCCCGATGAACCGTCCGGGAAGTTCAAACCTCAACTCCTCCGTCAAGCACGACGTGCTCCCCACGACTTGAGCTTGCCGGCCACGTCGCCAGGGGGACCAAGTGATCCTAGGGACCAAAGCGCGCGGTCACCGCGCCACCCCCGACTTTTTCGCCGGATCCCGAGCCGTCACTGGCCCGAATGGCGCTTTCGCGTCGCCGCATTGATTGGGAACGATAGACAACGCACCGGCCAAGCTGTTTACCACTCATGTACCAATGCCGCCACAGATCGCCGACACCTCCGGTCGCCCTTACGTGCGGCTTAGGCCAGCCAGTCCGCGAAGTCCTCCCGAAACAGCCGTCGGCGCTCCGCTGGATCGGCCACATCGGCACGCCAGTCGGGGTGCGCTGCCGGTCGCTCAATGTGCTTGTCCCATCCTGCGCGCGAACCGCGAAACACCTTGGAGCAGCCCGAGATGGGGCAGACGTGCATCGTCGCGGAAGCAGCCTTGCTTTGGACCCTCCTTGGGCGGCGACCAGCGCCAGGCCGAACCGGACCCGCCAGCAGCATGCCCCCCTCGGCGACTTCGTCGACCCATTCGCTCGACACCAACGCCCGGCGCTCGACCACGCAGCGCAGCACGGCTGCGGCCGTGAACAGCGCGTCGAAGTCATCCTCGTTCGCTCGCGCGCACTCGAGATGATCCAGCCGGACGCCGTGTCCGTCGATCCACCCCGCCCGGACGAGCCGTTCGCAGCCTTCGGCCCGCGCAGCCGCCTTGCTCTTCGGCCACGCCAAGGCAGAGGCGGGCAGCTCGTCAGCCAACGCCCCTGCGTACGCCAGGCGCGGATAGGTCTCGCAAAGCACCACGCCGCCGTCGGCTCCTGGCGACGCTGCCGCGCCCTCGAACGGCCATACCGTGAAGTCACGCTCCCGGGCGAGCAGCGGCCCGAGTTCCTGCCAGAACGTTCGCGTCCCGCTGCCGACGCTGCCGGGAAACCCCGACACCGCAAACACGGGCTTCCCGGCGGTTGCCCGGTCGATCCTGCGGAGCATTCCGCCGGGAACTCTTGCCTTGTAGCGGCTCAGTCCGCCTTGCCCAGGCGGCACCCGGAACCACGGACGCTCCGGCATCCATTCCTCCGCCGTCCGCGACTCTCGGAAGAAACCTCCCGACGGCCGGAGCGCGGCCAGCCATTCGACGAACGTTGCCGATAGCCTGCCTCCGTCCTTCCTCGCACTGTGCCAGTAGCCGTCGGGCAAGCCCAGGACAACATCCACCCCGACCAATACAGCGCCGTGCCTCGACAACCCCTCGGCCACCCGGAGCAACGCTTTTGCGGTCCACCCGCCAGTGGGCGGCTTGCAGCGCCCGATGCTCCTCGCGCCGACCTCCGCGACGTAAACCGCCCGTTTGCCTGCGGCCTTGCCCCAGTCCGCCGAAAGGACATAGGCGATCACGCAGGTCCCCGCTGTAGGCCCGTCCGTGGCGCCGAAAGGGCCTGTCCGCCACTCCCGCACGCGCTGGATGCTTCCCCGCGGACATGCCGCCTCGAACCCGACGTGGCCATGAGCTCACAGATCGCCTTCACCGTGTGCTTCCGCGCCCGGTACCCGTCCACGGCGCGTCAGCTATAGCCGGACCGGGGGCATGCTAGCACTTGAGGACTATCCTCCCGATTGGGCAGAACGGGTCGAACCGTGGTTTCCGAGCGCTTCCCATACAAGGGGCTGTGGTCCAGAGGATCGCGCAGCGTGTCACCCGCGCGTAGCCGAGCGTCCCGAACGTCCCGCCGATCTAACTGTCGACGGCTGAGCCTCGGTGTCAACTGCCGTCCTTCCACCTGACCCGCTAACCCCGTCGCCGGCCAACGCTGCACCTTAGCGAGCAACGCCGCTCCTGCGTCCATACGCGCAGCGCTTTCGGTCAACGCGCTGCGAAATTCGGCGTCGACGAACCGCTCGAACAGTCGATTTCGCCGCAGAGTGGCACCGTTTCGCGACCGCGTCATGTTCATCGATCGCCAGACTTAGCTACTCGCGCATGCCTTGGGCGTTCATGAACTCGGGCGTACCTCGATCGCCGTGCGTGTATCGACCAACGCGCGCAGCCTATGCGAAACTGACCGCACCAATCCCCGACCCTGCCTGCACCAGCCGGCTGCCTGCCTAGATCGGACCCAGCCACATTCATCCAACAGCCACGCCCCTCCGCAAACGCGGTCTTGGCGTTCTCCAACTCGACCAAGACGTCGTACCGTGGTTCAAAGCGGAGCGCACGCCTCCGTTGCGGCAACGCCAGCCGACGCGACCGCCGGCCAATAGCTTCCGATGTTCACCTAGTCCCCAGTCCAATGCGCACGCACCCCTCTCCCTCCCACGGCGTGAACGGATAGCTCAAGCCCTGCGTTTGCCCGAGGCTCAACAGAGGCGGCCCACCGCTGCATCACGGGCCGCCGCCTCTCAAGCAGGTCGTCCCGGGCGTACGCCGCCACCGTCGCAGAGCCCTCCACGTGCGCCAGCGCGAACTCCGACAGCACCTCGTCCACCTCGTGCTGCCGCGCCCAGTCCTTGAAGCTCGATCGGAAGCCGTGGCCCGACGCCGCCACCCCCGCCTGCCGCAGCGCCTGCGTCATCACCTTCTCCCCCAGCATCGACCCCGGACGGGAACCGGCGAACACGAGACCACGGCTGCGGACACCCTCGCGGGCCTCTCCCAGCAACTCCAGCGCCTGACACGACAGCGGAACCCGGTGCGCTCGCCCGGTCTTCATCGACTCTGCCGGCTTGACCCACACCGCCGCCTCCAGGTCGAACTGGTCCCACGTCGCCCGACGCACCTCCACCTGCCGCGCCGCCGTCAGCGCCGTGAAGCGGATCGCCCGCTTCGTCGAAGGCGCGCACTTGGTCGCGTCGATGCGCGCCAGCGCCGGCCCCACCTCCGACCAGTGCAGCGCCTCGTGGTGCCTCGGTCCCGCCGCCCGCCTCGGCAGGCTCCGCCGTACAATCTCCACCGGCGAGCCCTCCGTCCGGTGCTCCTGGATGCGCGCCCAGTCCAGCACCGCCGTGATCGCCGAGCCCGCCGTCTTCACCGTCGCGTGCTTGCCGGCCAGCGCCAGAGGGCGCAGCGCCTCGTACACCGCCGCCGTGCCCACCTGGTCCACCGGCACCCCGCCGAGCTTCGGCAGGACATGCCGGTCCATCGCGGTCCGCCAGCTGCGCGCGGGGCTTTCCGTCCGCCACACCTCCTGCCTTTCCGCGAAGCATGCCTGCTCCGCCTGCGCAAAGGTCGGCACCCGGGCCCGCCGGGGATCTCCCCCCGTCCGCGCCACCGCCCGGTTGTCGGCGGCGACACGCCGCGCGTCCGCCAGCGAGACCAGCTCCGCGCTGCCGAGCCCCAGGTCCACGCGGCGGCCGTGTATGGTCAGCCGCTGGACCCACTGCCGGGTGCCGGAGGACTTGACGCGGAGCATGAGTCCGTTGCCGTCGACGTAGCTGCCGGGACCGGCGGTGCGCACCTTGGCGGCGGAGAGGGCGTTGCGGCACAATCGGGGCATCGAGATTTCCGGAGCCTGAATGTGCGAAGCCTACCGCCATTGCAGACCGAACACAATGAGTCCCACGAAAAACCGCGAGTCGTGAGGCGTCTTCCGAGTCTGTTCGAGCCCCGGGGGTTATTAACAATTTACGCGGCCGCACGACTAAAACGTGGTGGTAGGGGGGGGGGGCGGTTCGATAAAAAAAAATGGGTGGGGGG
>VXPR01000042.1:4625-8207 GCA_009839405.1 Gammaproteobacteria bacterium | reverse complement strand
CCCCCCCCACCACCCCCCCCACCTGCCCCCCCCCCCCCCGCCCTAGCCGCCCGTCAGGGCGCGCTAGGAGGTAAGCACCGAAGAAACGGCGGTTTCGCTTCGTTCAAGCAAGGATTTCCCGCCCTACGTCAGTTCGCCAAGGCCCTCCCGCACCACATTCACCTCGCCTTGGGTGAGGTCCACCACCGTCGTTGGCACAACGCCGCAGTGACCACCGTCGATGATGGCGTCGACTTCCCGTTCGAGCCGTTCGCGGATGCTGTCGGCATTGGTCAGCGGCGCGTCGTCGCCCGGAAGCAGGAGGCTGGTGGAGATGAGCGGGCCTTGATGGGTTTCGATCAGCGCTCGGACGATGGCGCTTTCGGGCACGCGCAGGCCGATGGTGCGGCGACGTGGATGCACCAGCCGGCGTGGTGCCTCGCGGGTTGCACGCAGCAAGAACGTGTAAGGCCCAGGAATGTGATGGCGGATGAAGCGGAAACTGGTGTTGTCCACCCGCGCATAGGTGGCGAGGTGCGAGAGGTCGTGACATACCAGGGTGAACAGGTGATCCCGCTCAAGCCGGCGGATGCGGCAGATGCGCTCCACCGCAGTCTTGTCGCCAACCTGGCACGCTAGTGCGTAGGTGGAATCGGTGGGGTAGGCGATGACGCCGCCGCCGGCCAGAATCTCGGCTGCACGTTTCACCAATCGGGGTTGCGGATGTTCCGGATGAACGGCGAGGAATTGGCTCAAGGTGGTGCAACTCCGTTGTTAAGTATGCAGTTTCGCTTATGATCGCTTGCCCGGACGGAAAACGCATCCTTTCGCGAGCGTTTCCGCCGCCAAAACCCTTGCGAGACGTGGTTGCGAGATGAAACAGGCTTTCGAGCTAGCGCCCTTGGCGGTGTTCGGCGCAGTCTATTTTTTGGCCGACATCTATGCGGCCACGGGTGCACTCATGGTGGCGGTGGCAGCGCAGGTCATGTTCTACAAGCTGCGGAAGTGGCCCATCACCGGCCAAATGTGGCTTGTGTTCTGGCTGGCAATGGTGATCGGCACGGCCACACTGCTCCTCAGGAGCCCTGTCTTCATCCAGTGGAAGCCCACCATCGTCGGCTGGATCATGGGCATTGCCCTCATCGGCAGCCGCTTCGTGGCCAATGGCGATTTCATCGAGCGCCACCTTGGCGGCGCAATGAAGCTCTCGAAGGCCGGCTGGCGTGACTTCACTTGGATATGGGCCATCGGCTTCATCCTGTTTGGCTGCGTGAACCTCTATGTGGCATCGGAGTTCAGCGAGCAGACGTGGGTCACATACAGGCTTGCCTCCGCAGTGGCCATTCCGGTGATACTGGTGCTTGCGAGCGCAGGCTGGCTCTCGCTGCGCGGCGAGTTCGCTGAGCCCGAAGAGGAGGCAAGAAACGTGGCGGAGCCGCCCGGCTAATGCCCCGCAGGAGGCGCAAATCGCTTGCAGTTGCCGCTCTCGCGCTGGCCGCCGGCGCGTTGGCGCAAGAGGCGCGGGACGTTCCCGAAGACGATGCGCCGGAAGCCGGAACGCCGGTGGCGCGTGCGGCCGCCCAAGAACTCGGCGAAATGCCGGAGCCGACGGCGGCCCTAGCCAACACGCCGGCTGAGTTCGCCACCGCTCAAGAACAGTGGCACGCCGAGCGCGATGAGCTTCTGGCCACCCAAGCGCGCACGGAGGCGGAAATCCGCGCGCTTCGGGAGCTCAACGCCGACCTTCAAAACGACCGCCAGATCCGCTGGATGCTGGTCGGCGGCGGACTGCTTGTCGTGGGCATCGTCCTCGGCGTGCTCATCAAGTCGCGACCAACACGCCGGGACGCGTGGCAATGACGGCGCTTTCCGTCAACGTCAACAAGATTGCATGGCTGCGCAACGCCCGATTCGAGCCTGGAGTACCAGGCCGACCGGACGTATGCGATTTCGCCCGCAAGCTGATAGTCGCTGGCGTCGACGGCATCACCGTACATCCGCGCCCGGACCAGCGCCACATCCGCGCGGATGATGTTCCGGCCTTGGAGCAGGTCGTCCGCGCCGCGGCTGGCATCGAATACAACATCGAGGGCAATCCCGCCGCCGGGGAACGGGACGGCTATCCCGGCTTTCTTGCGTTGGTGCGGCAAGCGCGGCCCGATCAGTGCACGCTGGTGCCCGACGCCGACGATCAACTCACCTCCGACCACGGCTGGGACCTTGCCGGCGCCGAGACATTCGCGCGCGTGCGCGAGACCATCGCCGAGCTCAAGTCGATGGGCGTGCGCGTGTCCTTGTTCATGGACCCCGTGCGCGCTCAAATCGAGCGGGCGCGCGACGTGGGCGCTGACCGCATCGAGCTTTACACGGGCCCTTACGCGGACGTCGTCAACGCCTCGGGGCTCGACACCGCGGCCGCCAAGGCATCGCTGTCGCGCTACGGCGATGCGGCTCGCCATGCCGCGGAGGTCGGCCTTGGAGTGAACGCCGGTCACGACCTTGATCTAGCGAACCTCCGCGCCTTCGTCTCCATCGGCGACATTGCGGAGGTGTCCATCGGCCACGCGCTCACCGCCGATGCGCTCGAATTCGGCATGGCGCAAACCGTGCGCCGCTATCTCAAGGAGCTAGGAAGGTGAATCGACGTGCTTTTGTCCGAGCCCTCGGCGGACTGTCGGTGTTGGCAATGGGTTTGGCGAATGCGACCGCAAAGGCCGAGGAAACCGGCCAAGACGCACCGCCTCGCGTCACGCTCATCACTACCGCCGGCGAGCTCACCATCGAGCTCTATCCGGACAAGGCCCCCGCCAGCGTCGCCAACTTCCTCGATCTCGTGGAGTCCGGCTTCTACGAGGGTCTCGTGTTTCATCGCGTCATAGCCGGCTTCATGATCCAGACCGGCGGCTACGACGGGGCGCTCGAATACCGCACGCCGCCACGGCAGGTGGTGAACGAGTCCGGCAATGGCCTCGCCAACCGTCGCTGGAGCGTGGCCATGGCGCGCCATGCAGACCCGAACTCCGCCGGCTCGCAGTTCTACATCAACATGGTGGACAACCATTATCTCGACGCCACGGAAGAGGGCCCGGGCTATACGGTATTCGGCGAACTCGTGGCCGGGTTCGACGTGGCGGAAGACATCGAGCTGACCGACACTGGTACGCGGAGCGGCATGGCGGATGTGCCGCTTGCACATGTGGTGGTGTTGAAGGCGCAACGCATACCGTAGGGGCGACCCTTTTGGTCGCGCGCCCGTGCGGGCGCGTTGGCAGTTCGCTTGCGCGAACTGCTGTGAAGCGAGACCTTTTTTCTGGGTGACCAAACCCGGGCGAGGACCAGCCCCGCCCCTGCGAGGGAGGCGCCTGTCGGCGTTAGCGAAGGCGGAATGCCTTCCCTCCGACGGCCCATCGTCAAAGCGGGTACCTGTGCCCCAACGTCCGCCGCGTTGAGAGTATGATGCGCCGCCTTTGCGTTGCGCGATCCACCGCCATGAAACCTACTCTCGTTGCCCTCGTCGTCGGGGCGCTGTTTGCCGCCGCCGCCACCGCCATTTACGCGTCGTTTCTGGCCGAAAATGTCCTTGCCCTGCTTGTCCTTGTCTGG
>VXPR01000042.1:0-4615 GCA_009839405.1 Gammaproteobacteria bacterium | reverse complement strand
TGCCAGTGGCACCGGCTTGGTGACAGCGCGGTTCCGCGGCCGTGCCCCAGCCGTTGCGGCCGAAGCCACCGCCGGCCGCCGTCGCCGCGCCGAACCAGACCGACGCAGGTCCTTCTCACCCGACATTCCGCCCGATGCAGAGCGCGAGACCGGCACCGTCAAGTGGTTCAATCGCAGCAAGGGCTTCGGCTTCATCATCCGCGACTCGGGCGGCGAGATCTTCGTCCACTACCGCTCCATCCGCGCTGCCGGCGGCGATCGCCGGCCGGGCCTCCGGGATGGCCAGAACGTCAGTTTCGTGGCGGTGGACAGCCCCAAGGGCTGGCAGGCGGAGGATGTCACTGGCGACTGATCCGTGAACGTCCGGGAGTTACTGAACGCAAAGGCCGAGGCGGCACTCGAAGCCGCTGGCTGCCAGCCCGGAACCGCGGCCATCGTCGGGCCAGCGACGCGCCCGGAATTCGGCGACTACCAAGCCAACGGTGCCCTCGGCGCCGCGAAGCGCATGAAGACCAACCCCCGCGAGTTGGCACAGCGCGCCGTGGACGCGATGGCCTTGCACGGCATCGCCACCTGCTCGGTTACCGGACCCGGCTTCATCAGCTTCACGCTGGCGGACACGTTCCTGGGGAAGGTTCTTGCCGAAGACACGGGCATAGAGCGAACCGGCACCGGCCAGCGCATCGTCATCGACTATTCGCATCCCAACCTCGCCAAGGAGATGCACGTCGGCCACCTTCGCAGCACCATCATTGGCGACGCCCTCGCGCGCACCCTAGAAGCTCTTGGCTACGAAGTCGTGCGCCAAAACCATGTCGGCGACTGGGGCACCGGCTTCGGCATGTTGGTGGCGCACCTCCGGGACATCGAGCAAGAAGGTGGTGGCCACGACGACGAGCAACTTGCAGATCTTGAGCGGTTTTATCAGGAGGCGCGTCGACGATTCGCAGATGACACTGCCTTTGCGGAACGCGCTCGAGATGTGGTGACAAGGCTGCAGCAAGGCGACCCCGCTGTACGCGACATCTGGCGTCGCTACATAGACATATCCATGTCTCACTGCCAGGAGGTCTATGACCTGCTGGGTGTGAGCCTGCGCCCGGAGCATGTGCGAGGCGAGAGCGCCTACAACGATGACCTTGAGACCGTGGTCAACGAACTCGACACCGCAGGTCTTATCACCGAAGACGATGGTGCTCTGTGCGTCTTCCTAGAGGAGTTTCGGGGGCGTGATGGCAAAGTAACGCCCATCATCGTGCGGAAGTCCGACGGTGCCTTCCTTTATCACTCAACCGACCTTGCCGCCGTTCGCTACCGTGTGGGTGAACTCGACGCCAAACGCGTGCTCTACGTCGTAGATGCCCGGCAAGGGCTGCACTTCCGCCAGCTATTCGCAGTATGCCGTGCGGTGGGTTACGAGCGCGACACCTCCCTCGAGCATCACGCAGTCGGCCTGATGCAAGGACCGGGCGGCCGTCCCTTTGCAACCCGCCACGGAAACGTCCTCCGGCTGACCGATTTGCTTGACGAAGCTGTACAGCGGGCCCGGCACATCGTCGCCGACAAAAGCCCTCATCTGACCGCGGCCGAACAGGAGGACGTAGCCCGCGTCGTCGGTATCGGCGCCGTCAAGTACGCGGACCTGTCGAAGAACCGCACCAGCGACTACGTGTTCGACTGGGAGGCCATGCTGTCCTTCGACGGCAACACCGCGCCTTACCTGCAATACGCCTACGCCCGCATCCAAAGCCTGTTCCGTCGCGGCGGCGTTGATCCCGAACCCCTGACGGGATCGCCAACCGTCGACACACCTGAAGAACACGTGCTGGCGCTGACGCTCGCCCGCCGGCAGGAAACGCTAGAGCAGGTGGCCGCGCAGGCCATGCCGCACTTCCTCTGCGCCTGGCTCTACGATCTCGCCTCCGCCTTCATGCGCTTCTACGAGAACTGCCCGGTGCTGGAGGAAGGCCCGGCGCGCAATTCAAGGCTGCTGCTGTGCCGGAGCACGGCGGATGGCATCCGCACGGGCCTCAGCCTACTCGGCATCGAGACGGTCGAGCGCATGTGACGCGCTCCTCCGGAGTTCGGAGAGACTTGAGGGAAGGTGGCGCTTAGGCCCGCATCGGCACCGAGTAGGAGCGGAGGTAAACGACGAAGTCCCTCAGCGCCTTGATGCCCGTGGCTTCCGCCTCGGAGCACCACTTGCCGAACCCATGAAGCAGTTCCTCGCCGTTGCGGCGGTTCCAGAGTTCAGTGAGTTCGAGCCGCTTTTCGTAGATCGTCTTCAGCACCGCGCTCGACGCGGTGATGGCGTCGATGTCGCGACGGTCGCGGTCGCGGATGATCCGTTCGGCGCGACAGAGCACGTTGCGGGCGCGTCGCACCATCCGGCGCGCAGCCGCGTCACTGCGGCCGATTTCCACCTCCGCGAGCGGCTTCACCACCGTCTCGGCGTAGCGCGCCATGATGCGGGCGCGGTCGTTGACGGCTGCCCAAGCCGTGTCCATGTCGATGTGCGACTTGCCGGCGACACGCGTCGCCACCGGCCCCGTGTAAAGCGGCTTGGCTAGACCAAGCATGGCGAAGAGCTTGATGTACATCCAGCCGACGTCAATCTCCCACGGCTTCGTGGAGAAGCGCGCCGAATTGGGATAGGTGTGGTGGTTGTTGTGCAGTTCCTCGCCGCCGATGAGGAGTCCCCACGGGACGATGTTGCGCGCCGCATCCGGGCACTCGTAATTGCGGTAGCCGAGATAGTGGCCGACGCCGTTGATCACCCCGGCGCCGAAGAACGGAATCCACATCATCTGCACGGCCCAGACGACGATGCCCACGGTGCCGAACAGCACGATGTCAAGCAGCAGCATGAGCACGACGCCTGTCGTGCTGAAGCGGCTGAAGACGTTGCGCTCAAGCCAGTCGTCGGGCGTGCCCTTGCCATACTTCGCCAGCGTCTCGGGGGTGTTGGCAGCGCGGTAGTACTCCGTGCCCTTGAACAGGATTTCGCCAAGGCCGCTGATCTGCGGGCTGTGCGGATCGTCGTCGGTCTCGCAGGTGGCGTGGTGCTTGCGATGGATGGCCGTCCATTCCTTGGTGACCATCCCGGTGGTGAGCCACAGCCACGCTCGAAAGAAGACCTGCAAGGCGGGGTGCAAGTCCACCGCCCGATGCGCAGAACACCGGTGCAGATAGACGGTGACCGCAACGATCGTCACGTGCGTCATCGCCAAGGTGAACAGGATGGCCGCCGGAATGGACAAGCCGATGGCACCGTACCACCAGTCGAGCACGTTCAAGTCCGATTCTCCCCTTGGTTTTGGCGCATTCGCCGAGCGCCTTGATGCTGCCGTCGTCTCGCCGGGCGATTGCCCGAATCCAAACCGCATTGTCACAGGTGCAAGGCGAATTGCAAGAACGCTTGCACCAAATTGCGTATCCATTTGAAAGCCGGCATTTCTGCGCTGAAACATCGGCTGGCCCCGCCGCTGCGGTGGGTTGGAAACGCCATAGGTACCCGTTGGCCGCCAGGTCGGATGCTGCACGCAGGGGACAATCGGAAGGTGCCTCCCCCGCGTCACTCCCCCCTCGCGGGGGAGTCGAGAAAAGCATCCTCGCTTTTCTCGGAGGGGGGGCTAATCGGCTGGCAGGATGCACTCCCATCAGAGACAAGCGTTAAGATCGTCGCATGTCAGGCACGCTCATCGATGCTCGAACGCTGGCAATGCATGCCGGTGATCCGCGCTGGATCTGCTTCGACTGCCGCCATTCCCTTGCCGATGCCGAATACGGCTCCGCCGCCTATGCCGGCGGACACATTCCAGGCGCCCGCTTCGCCGACCTCGATCGCGATCTGGCGGCGCCGCCCGGCGTTCGAGGCCGTCATCCGCTGCCGGACCGCGACCAATTGGTGGCGAGGTTCCGTGCCTGGGGGGCAACCACGGACTCCCAGCTCATCGCCTATGACGACGCCGGGGGCATGTTCGCCTGCCGGTTCTGGTGGCTGGCGCGCTGGCTGGGGCACGCGGCGGTGGCCGTGCTCGACGGGGGTCTCGCGGCGTGGCTGGAGTACGGCGGCGCACTGACCTCCAAGGTGCCAGAAGTGCAGGCAACGAACTTCGCGCCCAGAACGCCGCTCACCAGAACGGTGGATGCAGACGCGATTGTCCGCAGCCGCGACCCCACTCTCATCGACGCTCGCGCATCGGAGCGTTATGCCGGCGAGGAAGAACCCATCGATCCCGTGGCCGGCCACATCCCGGGCGCGCTTTCGCTTCCGTGCTCGGAGAACCTTGACGAACGCGGCAGGTTTCGTCGCGATGGCGACCGCTTTGCGGCCCTTGCCGAGGCCGATGTGGTGAGCTACTGCGGCTCCGGCGTCACCGCCACCCACAACATCCTTGCCATGCTTCTGGCCGGACACGAGGAACCGGCGCTGTATCCGGGCTCTTGGAGCGAGTGGCTGCAGGAGCCGAGCCGCGGGGTGGAAGTCGGCAATGGGACGGCTAGCGCGCCTTGACGAGCGCGTTGGCAGTTCGCTGCGCGAACTGCTGCCCTCGTGCTCGCATGCGCTCATAGCGCGTGACAAGGCGGGCCTTCGGAGGGAAGGCATTCTGCC
>VXPR01000173.1 GCA_009839405.1 Gammaproteobacteria bacterium | reverse complement strand
GGCCCGCGCCGCGGCGCCCCCCCCCCCCCCCGACCCCCGCCCCGCCGCCCGCGCGCCCACGCGGGCGCCTCGGCAGTCCGCGGCGTCAACTGCTGGCCTTCGTATTCGCATCCGCTCACGACTCCGGCTAGGAGGAGCGCCGTTTGTTACGGCGCAGCCTCCTAGAACGGAATGTCGTCCTCGAGGTCATCGAGGTCGTCCGCCGGTGCCGGTGCGGGAGCGGGGGCCGGTCGCGCCGGCGGGCGGTTTGCACTCGACGGCGGCGCTCGGTAGCCGTCTTCCATGCCGCCACCGCCAGCCATCGCGCCACGGCTGTCGAGCATCTGCATGTCGTTCGCGACGACTTCCGTCGTGTAGCGAGTCTGCCCGTCCTGACCTTCCCAGGATCGGGTTTGCAAACGCCCTTCGATGTACACCTTGGAGCCTTTGCGCAGATATTCGCCGGCGATCTCGGCAAGGCGTCGAAAGCACACGATGCGGTGCCACTCGGTGCGTTCCTGTCGTTCGTTTGTGTTGCGGTCCGTCCAACTGTCGCTGGTAGCGACGCTGAACGTCGTGACCGGTTGCTGTGCTTGGGTGTAGCGCGTCTCGGGATCGCGCCCAAGATTGCCAATGAGAATGACCTTGTTGATGCCTCGGGCCATCGCTTCCGTTCCATGATTTCCGACTGTCGGCAGTCTAGCAGGCTGTCGGATTCCGGGCGGCGCAAAGCGACCGAAATCCAACAGGCTTCTAACCAAACGCTGCGTAGCCGCTGGGCTTCCATGCAACAAACTGTGGAACACGTTGATAAACCAAGGAAGTGCCTCGAAGTCGAGTCAAAACCAACATGCCGGCCGGATGGCGCGGTCCCACACGCATTTCGGAGCGCGGGCCGATCACGCTCCTCCCGCCAAGGCGAAGCAACCAAGGGCCCGAACATGCAACCAGCCGTCTCCCCGCGAGACGGGCCCCACATGGTTCCCGCTGTGCTGACGACCCAGGCGTCCTCGACCGAGGGGAGCTCCCAAAGGCCCATCCTGCCGAGCACCCACCCCAACAAGCCACCCCGTGCTGGTTTCGTGCCGTTTGCCGAAAATCGCAGTTGCCGTTGCGACGCCATCGGCGTAGTTTTGGCTGTTTGGCAATCGGCGAGGAGCGGACCGTTCGCGAAGCCTCAGGAAGGCGTTTTCGCGGCACATGAGAATCGATGGCGGTCGTTGAGAGAATCAGGAAGCCCGTTGCCGGGAACTCCCCCGCGCCAGCCCAAACCGAATCCGTCGATGCAACGGCCAATGGAAGCCCGGCAACAGAGCCGCCGCTAGCCGATGCGCCCGGCACAGCCGCCATTTCCGTGCGCGGTGCCCGCACGCACAACCTCAAGAACATCGACGTCGACATCCCCCGCGACCGCCTCGTGGTGGTGACGGGCCTTTCCGGTTCCGGCAAGTCCTCCCTCGCCTTCGACACTCTCTATGCCGAAGGTCAGCGGCGCTACGTCGAATCGCTCTCCGCCTACGCCCGGCAGTTCCTGTCGATGATGGAGAAGCCGGACGTCGACCACATCGAGGGACTGTCTCCGGCCATCTCCATCGAGCAGAAGTCCACCTCCCACAACCCACGTTCCACCGTCGGCACCATCACCGAGATCCACGACTACCTGCGCCTGCTCTACGCCCGAGTGGGCGAGCCGCGCTGCCCCGAACACGGCCTTCCGCTCGCAGCCCAGACCGTCAGCGAGATGGTGGATCAAGCCCTCGCGCTCCCGGAGGGCTCCCGCATTATGGTGCTTGCGCCCGTGATCCAGGAGCGCAAGGGCGAGCACCAGCACGTCTTCTCCGAACTCGTCGCGGACGGCTTCATCCGCGCTCGAATCGACGGCATCGTCACCGGTCTCGACCATCCTCCTGCCCTCGACAAGAACAAGAAGCACACCATCGAGGCGGTGGTGGATCGCCTGCGGGTGCGCCCCGATGTCCAGCAGCGGCTCGCGGAATCGTTCGAGACCGCACTCAACCTCGGCGAGGACGTGGCGGTGGTGAGCCTGGTGGACGACGAGGAAGCGGGCGACCTCGTTTTCAGCGCCCGCTTCGCCTGCCCGACCTGCGGCTACAGCATCAGCGAGCTGGAACCGCGCATGTTCTCCTTCAACAACCCAGCCGGCGCTTGCCCTGACTGCGATGGCCTCGGCGTCAAGCAGTTCTTCGATCCCGATCTCGTGGTGACCGACCCCACATTGACGCTCGCGGAAGGTGCGGTACGCGGCTGGGACCGCCGCAACGTGTATTACTTCCATCTCCTCACCTCCCTAGCTCGGCACTACGACTTCGATGTCGAAAAGCCCTTCGGCAAGCTCACCAAGAGGCAACGCGACGCGGTGCTGTTCGGCTCCAAGGGCGAACGCATCGACTTCAGCTATGTCAACGACCGCGGCGACCGCATCACCCGCCGCCACCATTTCGAGGGCGTCATTCCCAACATGGAACGCCGCTTTCGCGAGACGAGCTCGAGCGGCGTGCGCGAACATCTCCAGAAATACCTCACCGTGCGTGCCTGCCCATCTTGCGGCGGCACCCGCCTCAAGCAGGACGCCCGGCATGTGTTCATCGACCAAACCACGCTGCCAGAGATCAACACCAGTTCCGTCGAGGCGGCGCTCGACTACTTCATGCGCTTGAACCTAACCGGGCGCCGTGGCGCCATTGCCGAGAAAATCCTCAAGGAAATCCAGGCCCGCCTGCGCTTCCTGGTGGACGTGGGGCTGAACTACCTCACCCTCGACCGCAGCGCCGAGACCTTGTCCGGCGGCGAGGCGCAGCGCATTCGTCTCGCGAGCCAGATCGGCGCTGGCCTGGTCGGCGTCATGTACATCTTGGACGAGCCCTCCATCGGCCTGCACCAGCGCGACAACGAACGGCTGTTGCGGACGCTCACGCACCTGAGGGACCTCGGCAACACCGTGCTGGTGGTGGAGCATGACGAAGAGGCCATCCGCACCGCCGACCACATTCTCGACATCGGCCCCGGCGCCGGCGTCCACGGCGGCGAAATCGTCGCTTCGGGCAACCTGGCCGAGATCGTCGCCAACGACGCCTCGGTCACCGGCGACTTCCTCGCCGGCCGCAAGGCCATCCGCATTCCGGAGACCCGCCGCCGGGTAAACCCCGACAAGGTGGTGCGCCTCGTCAAGGCACAGGGCAACAACCTCAAGGGCATCACCGCGGACATCCCCTTGGGCCTCATGACCTGCGTCACCGGCGTTTCCGGTTCCGGCAAGTCCACCCTCATCAACCACACGCTCTATCCGCTGGCGGCGCGGATGTTGAACGGCGCCATCACCCTCACGCCACAGGCGCACGAGGATGTGGAGGGGCTCGACCAACTCGACAAGGTGGTGGACATCGATCAAAGCCCCATCGGCCGCACGCCCCGCTCGAACCCGGCAACCTACACGGGCCTCTTCACCCCCATCCGCGAACTGTTCGCGCAAACGCAGGAGAGCCGGGCACGGGGCTACAAGCCCGGCCGCTTCAGCTTCAACGTGCGTGGCGGGCGCTGCGAGGCGTGTCAGGGCGATGGTGTGATCAAGGTGGAGATGCACTTCCTGCCGGACATCTACGTGCCTTGCGATGTCTGCCGGGGCAAGCGCTACAACCGCGAGACGCTGGAAGTGCGCTACAAGGGCAAGAACATCCACGAAGTGCTCGACATGACCATCGAGGAAGCGCACGAATTCTTCGACGCCGTGCCGATGCTGAAACGCAAGCTGCAAACGCTGGTGGACGTGGGGCTTTCGTACGTTCGCCTGGGCCAGAGCGCAACGACACTCTCCGGCGGCGAAGCGCAGCGCGTGAAACTCTCCCGTGAACTCTCCAAGCGCGACACCGGCAAGACCCTCTATATCCTCGACGAACCCACCACGGGTTTGCACTTCCAGGACATCCAGCAGCTCCTGCGCGTGCTCCATCGTCTGCGCGACCAGGGCAACACAGTGGTGGTGATCGAGCACAACCTCGATGTGGTCAAGACCGCCGACTGGATCATCGACCTCGGCCCAGAAGGCGGTGCCGGCGGCGGCGAAATCGTGGCGGTGGGCACCCCGGAGGACATCGCCGCCGACCAAACCTCCCACACGGGCCGCTTTCTGGCGCCAGTGCTGGCAAAATAGGCCACCAGCGCGCCGCGCTAGCCCGTTGCGGTGAAAACCCGTCATGCAAATCCGCCACAAGGCGCTCCGGCGATTCTGGCAATCGGATGGGCAGGACGTAAGGGGCTTAGACGCTGCGGTCCTGCCCCGGATCAGGCTCATGCTCACCGTGTTGAGCGAGGCGCGTGGCCCCGAGGGTTTACGGGGGAACCCCGGTTGGTTTCTCCATCCACTCAAGGGCGATTTGGCGGGGTTTTGGAGTCTGCGGGTGACGGGCAACCGCAGGCTCATCTTCCGCTTCGACAACCAAGAAGCGATCGACGTGGACCTTGTCGATTACCACTAGGAGCCGTGGACATGGACGAAACGACCCTCCTCCCGGCGCATCCAGGCGAGGTGCTTCGCGACTGGATGCGCGGCAACCACATGACCATCTCGGCCACCGCCGATCTTCTTGGCGTCTCTACGTCGCAGTTGGGCCGTGTCGTTGCAGGCAAGGCACGCCTGTCAGCGACGGTGGCTGTGCGCTTGGAGCGGCTTGGTTGGAGCACTGCCGAAGTTTGGTCACGGATGCAGGCTGCCTGGGAGGTCGCTGAGGCCCGTCGCGTCGAGGATGCCGCCGCCTGACATTGACTCGTGACCGCGGCCGTGCTTTGATTTCCTGAAATGCAACCTGACGTCCCACGGTTTCTGCCGTTGGCGTGTCAGGTTACGAATGTTGGGGCACCGTTGCCGATGCGGCGTTGCCCCTTTTCTTTGGCCCGGTGAATGCCACCCACCCCGACAAAGGTGCCGACCATGCTGTTGCAACGCTTTGTTTCCCGTTCGTTTTCGAGCTTGATCCTGCCGGCTTTGGCGGTGGGTCTTACGTCCGCTCCGGCCGTCGCGCAAGAAGCGATGCCGGAGGCGGCTTCGGAGGTCGAGGAGGTGGTCGTCACCGGCACGCGCATCCGCGACCGCAATGTCTTCAGCTCCTCGCAAATCACCACGGTCGACAGCGATGACATCGCCGATCGCGGCATCACCCGCGTTGAGGACTATCTGAACGACCTGCCGCAGGTTTCGCCAGGCCAGGCCATCACCGCCTCGAATGGCGCGAGCGGCACCGCCACCGTGAATCTGCGCAACCTCGGCTGCGCCCGGACGCTCGTCTTGCTGAACGGGCAGCGGCTGGCGCCGGGCACCACCGGGGGCGGCAACTGCGCCGACCTCAACTCTATTCCGTCGCTACTGCTTGAGCGGGTGGAAGTGCTCACTGGCGGCGCGTCCTCCGTGTATGGCTCCGATGCCGTCGCCGGAGTCGTCAACTTCATCCTCGATGACGAGTTCGAGGGCTTTAGGGCCAGCGTTACGCACAGCTTCTATCAGCACACCAACGACAACGACGAGTTCCGCGACCTGGTGCGGAGCTTCGGCTACGCCCAGGCGCCGGGGGACGTGACCACCGGCGAGACCAACAAGGTGGCCATCGCCTTCGGTGGCTCGGTGTTCGACGACCGCGGGCACATCACCGGCTTCATGGAGCGCACGGACACGAGCCCCATCCTGCAAGGGGATTACGACATCTCCGCCTGCGCCCTCACCCGAGGCAAGAGCGCGTGCGGCGGCTCCTCCACCATCCCGCCGGGGCGCTGGGCCGACTTCGGCCGCTACGGCGCCGCTGGCTTCGTCAACAAGAACCCCGACATCTCCCGGCTTGATCTGAAGGTTGAGGGCAACGAGTTCGTGCCCCGCGCCGGGCAGACCTTCAACTACAACCCCACCAACTTCTTCCAGCGCCCGGACGAGCGCCTGAACGTCGGCTTCTTCGGCAAGTTCGAGATCAGCGAATACGCGGAGGCTTACGCCAACATCCGCTCGATGTCGTCGGAATCCAACGCGCAGATCGCCTATTCCGGCACCTTCGGCAACATCACTTCCATCCCCTGCTACAACCCGCTGCTCTCGAAGCAGCAATACGACACGGTGTGCGGCGACTGGGAAGGCATGGGCGGTGACCACGCGCCCAACTTCGCGTCTGCCGCCGAGGCGCTCGCGTACATCTCCTCGCTCGACATCGCCGTCGGCGCGGAAGAGATCATCGACTACCGGGCGCCGCTCTACTCCCTCAAGCGCAACGTCGAAGGCGGCCCGCGGCAGAACATCACCGGCTACGACAACGTGGTGCAGGTGTATGGCCTGCGAGGGGATCTCTCGCCAACGTGGAGCTACGACATCTCCTATCAGCTCTCAGAGGTGGAGTATTCGAGCGAGTACCGCAACGACCTCTCGGTGGTTGCCATCACCCGCGCCATCGACGTGATCAACGTCGGCGGCGTGCCCACCTGCGTTTCCGTTCTGAACGGCGCCGACGGCTCGTGCATCCCCTACAACCTGTTCCAAGGCGGCATGCCGGGCGACGCCGGCATTCAGGGTGTGATCGACGGCGGCGCCGCGCTGCAGCAATACATCGCCAACTCCACCTTCGTGAACGGCACCGGCGAGCAGGAGATTCTCCAGGCCGTCGTGTCCGGCCAGTCGGGCATCGTCATTCCGGGTGCACCGAGTGCCATCTCGGCCGCGCTCGGCCTTGAGATGCGCGACGTGAGCACCAGTTTCCGTCCAGACCGGCCGAGCCGCACCGGCGACCGTTCGGGCTCGGGCGGTGCGACTCTGCCGCTCTCCGGCGGCTACGACGTGAGCGAGTACTTCATCGAGCTTGGCGTGCCGCTCTTGAACACGCTGAGCGCGGATGTGGGCTACCGCTTCGCCGACTACGCCACCGGCGCCGAGACCAACACCTACAAGCTGGGCGCGTTCTGGCAAGCGACGGAAGCTGTCGCATTGCGGGCGTCGTTCCAGAGCGCTGTGCGGCACGCGAGCCTCTGGGAACTCTTCCGCGCCACGGGCTTCAACCTTGTGGACCTTGCGGACGACCCCTGCGGCCTTTCCATGAGCGCAACCCAAGCGCAATGCGCCAACACGGGCCTCGCGGCCAACCTCTACGGCACCGACCTCAAGTCACCCGCCGACCAGTACAACATCCTGCAAGGCGGCAACCCGCAGGTGGCGCCGGAGGAAGCCGAATCCACGACCATCGGTGCGGTGATCACGCCTTGGTTCCTGCCGGAACTGGTGCTCACGGTGGACTACTTCGACATTCAGGTGGAGGAAGGCATCGGTAGCATTCCGGCGGCGACGGCGCTGGAGAAGTGCCTGGAGACGGGCATCGGCGCGTTCTGCAATCTCATCAACCGCCACCCGGTGAACGGCTCGCTGTGGCTGACAGGCGGGTATATCTCCGCGCAGACGACGAACCTCAGCCAAGAGGACGTGCAGGGCGTGGACATCATCTTCGACTATGGCTTCGACACGCCGTTCGGGCCCTTGTCGCTCGAAGGCGTGACAACATTCCTGGTGACGTCGGACCTCATCGAGTTGCCGGGTGAGGATGCCTTGGAGTGCGCTGGCGTCTGGGGCGCGGCGTGCGGCAAGAACCCGCAGCCGGAGTGGAGCGGCAACTACAAGGCGACGCTGCTCACGGAGTACGACCTCAGGATTGCGCTGGGGCTGCGGTATCTCGGCGCAACGGACGACCTCAACTCCAACAACATCGACTTCGATGCGGAGACGTATTGGGACTTGACCCTGGAATGGGCACCCGTTGGCAACTATTCGGCCACGCTGGGCATCACCAACCTGTTCGATTCCGACCCACAGGTGAGTTCCGACGCCGGTACCGCTCCCGGCAATGGCAACACCTTCCCGGCGTTCTTCGACGCGCTGGGGCGGTATGTGTTCCTGAATGTGGGGGTGGATTTCTAGGAGAGAACCTACCGCAGGCAACGCTGTTTCGGCTCGACGTTGGTGGGTCGTCGCCTTTCCGATGGAGAGGCGACGGGCCCTTCGGAAGGACGCCTTTCCCATCGCGCCCGAAGGCGCGTTGGCTCGCGCGAGCGCATGAGGAAGGCCACCCGAAGAAAGGGCGACGCATGCGTCGCCCCTACGGCCCGGGGACATGACCGACACCTTCCTGTAGGGGCGACGCATGCGTCGCCCTGTCCGGCAGCCGCGTGCATCGCCGCCAAGTCCGACAGACTGCTTG
>VXPR01000232.1 GCA_009839405.1 Gammaproteobacteria bacterium | reverse complement strand
GCGAGCGCGAGGTTGCGAAGGCAGGGCGCCTGACGGCGCCAGGGAAGGCAGAATGACTTCCCTCCGAGAACCGTCCCATCGCCAAGTCCGACAGACTGCTAGGCGGGCTTTCACTTTCAATCGGTCGCCGTTTGACTTTCATTGGTCGGCGTTCATGTTCGCCTCCAGCGAGAGGGGCCGCACCCTTCCTTTACAATTGGCGACTGCTAGTTTGCAATTGGCGAACCTGAAATCTTCGATTAGCGAAGCCGAAACTTGCAATCAGCCGAAGTGATCCGCTAACGTTGATGTGTGGCCGACTCCGTGTTCTATCCGCGATTGATCGAAGCCCGCTTGGCCGAGGCTCTCGAGGATGCGCCTGTTGTCCTCATCCACGGGCCGCGTCAGTGTGGCAAGACTACGCTGGCGCAATACGGCTACGCCCCAAAGCACTTGGGTTGGGCGGAACGTCTTGCCGACCGGGGTGCCGAAAGGGTAAGTGCGGACTACGCCTACATCACGTTTGACGACACGGTAGTTCGAGAAGGCGCCCAAGCCGATCCGGTTGGGTTCGTCGCCGGCTTGCCGGAACGGGCGATTCTCGACGAGGTTCAGCGAGTTCCGGAGATTTTCGCGGCCCTGAAGGCCGCAGTGGATCGCCATCGCCTCCCCGGCCGCTTCATCCTGACGGGTTCCAGCAACGTCTTGCTCGTGCCGACGCTCTCGGACTCCTTGGCAGGACGCATGGAGATCGTCCGGCTGCATCCGCTCGCGCAGGTGGAGCTTGCCGGCGTTGATGGCAAGGAGGGATTCCTCGACGCGCTCTTCGGCGGTGGCTTCGAGCCAGGCCAAAGTGAACGCCTAGGTGCCGCACTTGCCACCCGAATCGTCTCTGGTGGCTTCCCGGCCGCCCTTGCGCGGCCGCAAGGACGCCGCCAGGGCAATTGGTATCGGAATTACGTTGAGACGCTGGTGCAGCGGGACGTTCGCGACTTGGCCCACATCAGGCGGCCCGATGCGCTTGCACGCCTCCTCTCCGCGGCAGCATCGCAGACTGCGAGACTCTATAACCTGTCGGAACTAGCGTCCCCCCTGCAGGTTACCCGCCCGACTGTTGCGGAATACGTTGCGTTGCTCGAACGACTCTTTCTCGTGGATCCGCTGCTGCCTTGGCACAGCAATCGGCTGAGCCGGCTCGTCAAGACGCCCAAACTGCACATCGGCGACACCGGTTTGGCTGCGGCACTGCTAAACCTCGACGCGGCGGCGTTAGCGGCCGACCGATCCTTGCTTGGGCGGATGCTCGAGACCTTCGTGCTTCAGGAACTCAAGCGACAGGCGAGTTGGTCCGACACCGAGACGGAGTTCTTCCACTTCCGCGACCGGGACGGCGCGGAGGTGGACGTCGTTTTGGAGCGTGGACCAGGCGCGCTCGCAGGAGTGGAAGTAAAGGCGTCAGCGACGGTGACGCGCAGCGATTTCCGCAGCCTCCAGAAGCTTGCCGACGCGCTCGGCGAGCGTTTCGTTGCCGGCGTGGTGCTCTACGACGGTGAAAACGTCGTCTCCTTTGGCGAGCGCTTCAAGGCGGTTCCGATCCGCCGCTTGTGGGCACCGGGACTTCCGCATGGCGATGGCCCGTAACGAGGTCGCCCTCGACTTCCTAGAAAATCCGCTCTTGAGAGGAAGATTTTCAAGGATTATTTCACTCAGCCATGCTTGTCCCACGGCCTCAGGTGACCGAACGCATCGCCGCCTTGCCTGTGCGTGACATCCCAAGCCTCATTCTGGCCAGGGGCAATTGATCAGAGCTTCCCTAGCACTTCCGGGAAGTTGGCCGCTGTCACGGTGATGGCCTCGTTGGCGTGGGGGAAGGTCTCGTAGAAATCGTCGAGCGCTCGTAGGTGGCGTTCGGTGGCACCTTCCAGGGTGACTTGGATTGGGGTGGGGATGCGGCCGGATTGGACGACGAAATCGACCTCGCCGGCCTTGCGCCAATGGAAGACATCGCCGCAGCGCTTCTTGAGTTCGATGAATGTGGCGCATTCAAGCGCCTTTCCTGCGTCCTGGCCGGTGCGCGTCACCGAGACACGACGCAACCCCGTGTCCACGGGATAGTACTTGCGGTTCCGCTGGGCGCGCTTGCGTTCCGAGAATGCGAACCAGGGGCAGCCGAAGAGTAGATACGCTTGCTCGCAAGCGTCCAGGTAGGCGGCAACCGTTTCGACGGCGACACCGGCAGCGGCGGCGATGCGGCGCAGACTCAGCTCGGAACCGGAGGACTCGAACACCATCTGGACGATCTGCCTTAAGGCCAGCGACGACCTTGCGCCGACCCGCTCGCGCACATCGCGTTGCAGGATGTCCACGAAGTACTGGCGCAGAAGGAGGTCGGCATCAACGCTCGCGAGCGGTTCCGGAAAGCCGCCGCGGTGCAGGAAGTCCGCAAGGCTTGCCGCCGGGTGCATCTGCCGTAACTCCGCGAAATCGAACGGAAAGAGCTCGACCGTGATGTGCCGGCCGGTCAGCACGGAGGATAGTTCGCCGGACAACAGGTGGGCATTGGAGCCACTGACCACCAACTGAAAGCGACCGGGCCTTTCGAGCTTGCTTCGAAGCCATCGTTCCCATCCGGCAACCCATTGGATTTCATCGAGAAAGATCGTGAGCTTTTCGGCATCCGGGCGCAATTCGCCGAACGCTTGCGTGGCGCGTTCGAGCGTCTCGAAGTGCAGGTCGCCGGCTAGACGGGGATCCTCGAAGTTGAGGAACAGGCAGTCGCGCCGGTGGAGTCCATAGTGGCCGATCATCTGCGTGAGCAGCGTGGACTTGCCGCAGCGCCGGACGCCTTGGAGCACGAGCGCCACGCGGCCGCTGAGGGAGCCCGGCAACTCGACCGCACGAGGGATTGATGGCGACGGCGCCGCATCCCAAAAGCTCCAAGTGGCCGCGATGTCGAGCAGGTCGTCCGTCATTTGTCGAATGGAATCTGCGGCAGCCGTGTTGTCGATCTTACTCGACAGTTTTTTCTTTGTCGAACGCGCTCGACGCTGTGGATTCCGCAAACGCGTGCAATCGGCGAGTCCCAGATCTGCGATCAACAACCCCCGGAGAAGGAGTGGCGCAAAGGTGCTATTGCGCCACCGCCAGTTCGCCGTCGTCGCCGATGAAATCCAACATTGCCGCGACGCACTGTTCCGGTTCCTCAAGCTGGAGGAAGTGGGTCGTCTCCGGTATGAAGTCGTAGTTCAGCGCTCCGATTTCGTCCATCGTCACGGTGGGCAGGAACGAATGCGGCGCCAGGGGGTCGCTGCCGATCACCTTCACGGGACAGGCGATGGCATCGACATCCACCGTGGCGGCGTAGGGGTAGCCTTGGTCGCTGACCTGCGCCTCGTACTCCCGAGGACACCTCAGAACGAAGCCGGATTCTTCCTCCGCGACCCGCAGTGTCGTCTGTGCCAGAAGCTCGGCAACGCCCGGCCGCAGGCGCTCAAACGCTGGCGTCCGGCGCAGCCGCTCTGCGAATGCACCCTCGCTGGCGAAGGTACTGCGGCGGCGCAAGGCACCTTCGACCATCAGCGCCATGGTCGTCTTGAGGCGTTCCCTATGGTCAGGGTGGCAGCCCTGGGGGCAGATGAAGGGGTCGAACAGCACCAGTGCGGCGAAAGACGCCGCTCCCGAGCACGCCTCGATCGCCGCGGTCTGGCCCGAGAGGGAATGGAAGACGCCGATCGCGGGCTTTGCTCCAAACGCACGCTCGACGGTGCGCGCCACGATCGTCATGTCGCGAACGAAGGTCGGAATGGCGTGCGCGTTGAGCTCACCGACGGCGTTCCAGCCGTGATTGCGGAAATCGTAAACCACCACGTCGAACCGGTCCGTGAGCAGGCTCCAGAAGGGATAGTAGGCATCCGCAGCGAAGCCGTTGGCGTGGCTCAGCACAATGCGCGTTCCGGCGGGATTGCCGTGGCGGCGCACGACGATTTCGGTGCCGTCGTCCATCACGGCTGCGGTGGTCGCCAAGGGCGCCGGCACTCTCCATCGCAACTCGCCGGGCCCAGTGGGCTTCAAGTGCGCGCCTCGTCAACACGCCACTCGCCATCGGCCACGGCTTCCTCGCCGAGACGCACAACCAAATCCAGCGTCTTGCGCACGTCCTCCCATGTGGTGGTGTGGTTGATGATGCAGAGCCGCAGGGAGAAGACTCCTTTCAGCGATGTGGACGAGAAAAACGCCAGTTCGTCCCAGAACACGCGCGTCAGCACTTTCTTGTTCACGGCCTCCAAGGCGTCTTCGTCGTAGCCGCCGGGATTGACGCGGAAGCACACGATCCCCAGCGAAACCGGCGCCGTCGACTCCAGCATCGGCGAAGACTCGACGTACGCCTCTGCCCGGCGCGCGAGGTCAAACCCGTTCTGCACCGCCGCTCGAAACGCGGCCATGCCGAAGGTCTGCACGGACATCCAGACCTTGAGTGCCCGCGCCGTCCTGCTGAGCTGCAGGCCGCGATCGGCGAAGTTGGGATGGTTGGCGCCCCAGACCTTGTCCTGAAGCACGTCGTTGCCGATCAGGAAGGCGCCCTCGAGGTGATCGGCGTTCCTGACCATCAGCATGCCCGCCTCGTAGGGCTGGAAGAACCATTTGTGGGCATCGAGCCCAACGGAATCTGCCCTGTCGATGCCAGCGAGCCGTTCCCTTCCTTCCTCGGTCACCACCGAGAAGCCGCCGTAGGCCGCATCCGCATGCAGCCAAATGCCCTCGCGCTCGCACCAGTCGGCCATGTCCGCGAGCGGATCGACCGCGCCCGTACTGCTCGTCCCGGCATTGGCGCACACCGCCAAGGGTACGAGTCCGTTGGCGCGATCATCGCTGACCAGGCGCCGCAGCTCGGCCAGGTCCATGCGGAAGTGGTCGTCCGAACGAACCAGGCGAATGTGCTCACGCCGCACGCCCGCGATCAGCGCCGCCCGCTTCAATGCGCCATGCGACTGGTCGCTCATGTAGACGGTGGGACGCTCCGGATGCCCGGCGGCCTCCCGTGCCGCCACCAGCGCCTCGACGCTGGCCGCCGAGCCACCGGTTGTCAGCAGCCCACCGGCCGTCTCGGGAAAGCCGAGCCAGCCGCGCACCCAGTCCACGACGATCAGCTCCAGTTGGCTTGTCCCACTCGACACGAGCCAGGTGCATGAGTTGATGTTGAATCCAGCGGCGAGGAAGTCGGCCACGACGCCGGGCCACGTCGGCGACGATGGCACGAAGCCAAAGGCGCGGGGATGATCCAGCCGAGCGGCAAACGGCAGCACGTCGTGCACTGCCTGATGCAACACCTCCGCTGCCGGCCGGCCGTCTTCTGGCGGAACCAAATCGAGCCGATCCTCGAGCACCTGACGGAACTCACCGTCCCAGGCATTGGCCTGCCCCAGGCCGTCGATCCTCTCGATGAGCAGTTCCAGTGCGGCAACGCCCAACTGCCGCATCGACTCCGGGGTCATCGTCAGTTGACTTGGCTGTCCTTCCTCCCCGTGACTACTCACCTGACCCCCGTATGCTGTTCCGCCGCAAGGAATATACCTAGAGTCGACTCGAAAGGGGGTATGGATTCGTCCCGCCAGCGGGCCACTCACGAGACCCGGCTAGTCGTGAAGCGAAATCGGGTACGGCGGCGGTCCCTTGGCAAAGATGCCGGCGACGAGGCGAGGCAATGATCGGGGCGCGAACACATCGTTGCCAGCACCCTCCAGGGCCGCCGCCGACCACCAGCGGAACTCGCGGAAGATGCCCACTTCGCTTTGTTCGGGGTTGTGGGCGGAGGTCGGCTCAAAGCGCGGCGCGACCACGAGATAGATGTCCTCATGCTGCTCGATGCAGCCGCCACTGCGACCAAACCGATGCGTGCGCTGCCATATCAGGCGCGGTGTGCTGGAGACGGTCAGCCCTGTTTCCTCCCAGACCTCACGTAGGAGCGCGTCGAGCCGCCCCTCGTTTGGCTTGACCCCGCCACCCGGCAGCAACCAGAAGTCCCCGTTCCCATCGGGCCGCCGCATGCGCAGCAGCAGCACGCTATCGTCCGGCTCTGACACGATCAGGGCCCTAACGGCCTTCCGACGTTTCACGATCTACCTATTCGGTGGGAGGGTGTTGCCGATCGCCGCCAAGAACGCCTCTTCGTCACGCGGCGCTACGGACACGGATGGATGGTCACCGAAACGGGGTTCCAGCGCATCCGTGCCCAGCGTGAAGATCACCGGCAAGCGGCATGATTCCCCAGCTATCGGCATGGGTGATGCTAACCGAAGAAGCGGAAGTCCTCGGTGTTGTGGAAGGGGAACGCCGCGGCCAAAGGGGAGTCCTCCAAGCCCAGGTAGCTGCGCAAGGCCTTGTGTACGTGTTTGGGGTAGATGAACGTGCCTTGGATGTCGTCTCGCTCAAGGGTCGTGGGGTTGATCTTCTGGGCGAAGTGCAGCTCATCGGTTTCGCCGATGGCGCGACCTGTCCAGGGCTGGTTCTTCTCCATGACGACGAAGCTGCCGATGGGCCAGTGGTCCTTACCGTCCTCGGCGTTGTAGTGGTTGGTGCGGCCGAAGTCCGAGCCGATCACCACCACGAGTCGGTCGGCGATGCCGTGCATTTCGGCGTATTCCCAGAGGTAGTCCACGCTGCCAGTTAGGGCGCCCAAGAGCCACCCTTGCTTGGCGTCGTTGCTTCGATGCGTGTCGAAGCCACTCAGGAAGAGGTCGGCGCCCACGGCGATGCCCGTCTTGAATGCCAGTACCGATAGCTGCGCCTGACGCCTCAGGCCGTTCGTGAAGTTGTCGCCGTCGTAGGCGTACTGCACGTCCTGCTCGAGCAGCTCGTCCGGCGGCAGGGCCTCGGCGTAGCGCTTCAGCCCGTCGGTCGAGGCTGGCGACAGCGCCGATTGGTAGTGCATTCGGTTGCGTGCAGGACGCGGCAGCAGGCCTGGCGCCTCGTTCAGACGGGCTATGCGCCTGGCTCGATACCGCTGAAGCGTGGACCACTCGTTTGGCCGGAGAAGCTCTTCGTTGCCGTGGACGCGATTGGCGTAGGCGAGTGCGCGGATTCGCCCCGCATCCGCGAGGCGAGTGAAACGTGTCACGCCGCCGGTGGCGGAAAAGCCGCCGAAGTTGAGATAGTTGAGGGGCATGTCAGGCGAGTGATGCGCCGCCAAGAGGGCAGTCATCGTCGGGAAGCCCTCGGCGTTGCGGCCGCTCCAGTTGTGCGTGACGCCCACGGTGTGGGAGTTGGTCTGTGCGTCCACGCCGTTGATGACCAGCATGCGCCGGTGGTACTTGCGAAAGAAGGCAGCGTTGTCGGCGAACGGGGCATAGCGGATACCGCCTGCTTCTTCGGTGGTGCCCCGCTCTGCCCAATGGTTGATGACGGGCTCGCCCGGCACGTTGGTCTTGGGGTCGCAGAAGCTGGTCGGGTCCCAGCCGCCGTCTGCCTGGACGAAGACGAAGAGCTTGCCGGTGTAGCCGTCGGCGTGGGCGAGCGGCAGGTGGAAAGCGCCCCACCCGGCAGTGGTGCTGCCGAGCAGTGCCTTGAGCGCGCGGCGCCGATTCACGGCTCTGCTCGGATCAGGAGTTGCGCCACAACGTGTCCCCCGCCAATCACAGGTGCAGGTACCGATAGTCGGTCATGAGGAATGCCAGCACCACGGCCCATGACTGCGCCACATGGAACGGGTCTGGGGTTGCGCCGATGATCTCCTGCGCCTGCGACCAATCCACCCAGCGCCAGCCTTGGGCGTTCCCCTTCAGGGGCTGTTCCTCCACGATGCCCTCGAAGAAGGCCTGGTCCACGTTCAGCAGGCACCTTCCCGCTGGCCAGTCGCAAAGCCGGCTGCCACTCGTCAGTTCGTAGTGCTGGCGCCAGACGTCGGTGAACAGGGCATAGGCTTCCTTCACATCTGCCGAGTCGGTCCCGACCTGCTCGCCGAGAAGGTGCCAATGCAGCGCCGCGAGTTGCACCTTGATGCGGGAGGCTTGTCGCGCGCTGATGCGGTCGCCGTCCACGGAAACCGCCAGCCGCGGCAGTTGGTCGCCGAAGCGTTCGCCCCACGCGACGACTTCGAGCCGATAGTCGCCGTCTGCCGCAATGGTGACGGGGAAGCGCAGCAGAGCCCCTTCGCAGCCGTGGAACTGATAGCCGTTGTCGGTGAAGTGGCCGCAGTCGCCGTTGTGACTGGTGGTGTAGTTCGAGAGCTCCTCGAGTTCGACGTTCGCCACCAAAGCGCCGGCGGAGTCCTTGAG
>VXPR01000235.1 GCA_009839405.1 Gammaproteobacteria bacterium | reverse complement strand
GCAGTCCGGTGAGAATCCCCGCCCCGTCGCCGGTGTTCTTCTCGTAGCCAAGCCCGCCCCGGTGCACCATGCAGCAGTTCATGCCGCCAGCACGCTCGATGATGTCCCGACTCGGCCGCCCCTTGATGTCGCAGATGAACCCAACCCCGCAGGAGTCCTTCTCGAGCGCAGGGTCGTAGAGGCCACGGGGTTGCGGCAGTCCGAGGGTCAGCTCTTGGGCGAGATCTGTCGTGCGTTCCGGCATCCGGGTGTCCTAAGCGTTCGGTTTCCTCAAGGCCCGATTGGAACGGCCCTGAACGATGCGCATCTTGCGCGATGCCTGCATGCCTGATTTCTCAACACGCAAAGCCACCCCACGGAGCGCACGCGAACCCCAAACCTTCGCAAAATCAAGCCAATCACGCAACCGGAGCGGGACGCCACGACACGGACTCGATGCAGGGCTGATGCCTTCCCTCGGCCGCCCTTCGTTGCTCGTGGGGCGCTATGATCGCTGATATGCGGCTTCAGCCCACCACTCTTGTCGGCATCGTCTTCAGCATGGTGGGCGGGGTTGTGCTCGGGGTCAGTTCGTTCTGGGCGTTGGACGAGTGGCTGGGTGTTGGTTCGGAGCATCGGCTGCTGCTGTCCGTGGTGGATCATGTGGATCGCAACTACGTCACCGACGTCTCGCGCGAGAAGCTGATGCACGATGCCATCGCCGGAATGATGCGAGGGCTCGATGGCCACTCGGTGTTCCTGCACGAAGATCGCTTTGACGATCTGCATGAGGACACCACCGGCCGGTTCGGCGGCATCGGCATCGAAATCGCGCTCGTCGATGGCTATTTCACGGTGGTCAGGCCCATCGCTGACACTCCGGCGGCACGCGCTGGCATTGCCGCTGGTGATCGCGTGATCGAGCTGGACCATGCCAGTCTCAAGGGCCGCACCTTGCGCGACATCGTCGCCTCGATGCGCGGCCGGCCCGGCACCGAAGTGCATCTGCGGGTGCGGCGGCCTGGCCAAGAGGAGCACATCGACTTCGACCTGGTGCGTGCCGTGGTCGCCACCAACAGCGTCCGGGCGCGCCCCTTGGAGCCGGGCTTTGGCTACGTGCGCATCAGCCGGTTTCAAGACACCACCGAGGACGACCTTGCAGAGGCACTGGAGAGCCTGGAAACGGAGCCTCAAGGCCTCAGCGGCCTCGTGGTGGACCTGCGGGACAACCCCGGCGGCGTGCTGGGGGTCGCAGTGGACGTGGCGGATGCGTTTCTCGACAGCGGACTGATCGTCTACACCGAAAGCCGGGTCGCGAGCAACGAACTGCGTCTGGAAGCCGATGAGGGCGACCTTCTCGGCGGTGCAGCGATGGCGGTGCTCATCAACGGGCAGTCCGCGTCCGGTGCCGAGATTGTGGCCGGGGCGCTGCAGGACCACGGCCGGGCGGTGGTTGTTGGCGTGCGCAGCTACGGCAAGGGCTCGGTGCAATCGGTGCTTTCGCTCAAGAACCGCCGCGCCATCAAGCTGACCACCGCGCATTACTACACGCCGAGTGGTCGTGCCATCCAGTCATCGGGCATAGAGCCGGACATTCAGGTGAAGCCCGCTGCGGGAATGGGGCGCACCGAGTATGAGGACCTGCTGATCCAGACAGCCTTGCAGGCGCTGCAAGGTGGGGGAGGGGCGGGGGCTTAAGGCAACCTCCGGCTTATGCGTCGTCGAGGAGCGCTTGGCCGGCCGCGAAGTCAAGCGTGCCTTCGTAGAGCGCGGAGCCTGAAATGGCGCCCAAAAGGCCGTCTTTCATTGGTGCCAGGGCTGCCAGGTCGTCCAGGCTCCGGACGCCGCCGGAGGCGACCACGGGCACCGCCGCGGCGGCCAACATTCGCCCGGTGGCCGGCACGTTGACGCCGGTGAGCATGCCGTCGCGCGCGATGTCGGTGAAGACGATGGCGTGCAAGGGGAGACCAGCCACCTCCCGCGCGAGTTCATAGGCGTCAACGCCTGTGGTGGCGTCCCAGCCTCGGGTGGCGGCACGGCCGTCGCGGGCGTCGATGCCGAGGATGATGCGGTTCGCGAACGTGCTGGCCGCCTCCGCGAGAAGCTCACGGTTCTCGATCGCCGCGGTGCCGAGGATTGCCTGCTCAACACCCATGTCGAGACACGCACGCACCGCGTCGAGCGTGCGGATGCCGCCGCCCAACTGCACCGGCACATCGCCCGCGGCGTCGACGATGGCGGCCACGAGCGAACCGTTGACCGGCTCGCCAGCGAACGCGCCGTCGAGGTCCACGACATGAATGCGTCGAGCGCCGGCGTCGATCCAGCGCCGCGCCATGGCTGCCGGGTCGTCGGAGTAAATGGAGGCTGAGTCCAGGGCGCCCTGCTTCAGCTGCACGCATTGGCCGTCCTTGAGGTCGATCGCGGGAATCAGCAGCACGGCCTAAAGCGAGCCCTTGGTGGAAGGCGTGTCGGACGTGCGGGGGTCCAGCGCAAGGGCCATCCTGAGGGCGCGACCGAACGCCTTGAAGATGGTTTCCGCCTGATGGTGGGCGTTGGTGCCCTTGAGATTGTCGATGTGCAGTGTCACTTGCGCGTGGTTGACGAAACCCTGGAAGAACTCGTGCAGCAGGTCCACATCGAAGTCGCCTACCCGCGCGCGGGTGAAGTTCACCTGCCAATCGAGTCCTGGTCGGCCGGAGAAGTCCACCACTACCCGCGACAGCGCTTCGTCGAGCGGCACATAGGCGTGGCCGTAACGCCAGATTCCACGCTTATCGCCGACGGCTTCCGCCACCGCCTGGCCGAGGGTGATGCCCACGTCCTCCACGGTGTGGTGGGCATCCACCTCAAGGTCGCCCTTGGCCTCGATGGCGAGGTCGAAGCGACCGTGGCGCGCCACCTGATCGAGCATGTGCTCGAAGAACGGTAAACCCACGGCAAGCTGAGCCTGGCCGGTGCCATCGAGGTCCACGTCCACGCGAATGCGTGTTTCGAGCGTGTTGCGGCTGCGCGATGCCTTGCGATCGGACGCGCTCATGGGTCGACTCCCTTAGGGGTTAGGAGCATTGTCCATGAATCGTAGCAGCCTGCCGGGCCTCATATCGATGGGCCTTCGTAGTTTCTACCCCGCCGCGGACGCGGAGTCGCTGGTGTGCGAGGAACAGGCTTGAAGGTCTCGGAGGGAAGGCATCCTGCCTTCCCTAAGCGCCGATAGGCGCTTTCCCACCTGCCACAATGAACAGGCCAGCAGATCGCGCCTGCGAACTACCGACGCACCCTTCAGGGCGCGCTGGCGCGCGCAGGGAAGGCAGAATGCCTTCCCTCCGAGGTCCTCACTTCGAGCCAATCGTCCAAGCATCTATGTATTGCGCGTTTGTTCCATCCATGCAAGGCAATGCACCTGCCTTTGGCGCGAAGGAGTCGCTGTTCGAGGCCTACAGCCGGTCCAGCAGGCTGCCGTAAGGCAGAAAGCGGTTGTCGCTGACCGAGCGGATCCAGGGAGTGAGCTCCTTCGGATAGGCGTTGCGCGCGCGCAGGGTTCGGGCCATGAGGATGGCTGGCGACTTGGCGCCGCGTTCGCATCCCGGCAGGCGCGCTTCGGCGAGCACGACCACGCGGAGCCATCTTGCCAAGGTGGGCGAAGCGGTGGCGTCGATCCATGCTTGCCATTGGTCGAGGTTGGCGGCCATTAGTTCGCGCAGGAGAGTCGTGTCCTCCTCAGTCACGTCCAGCGCGTCGTCTTGGGCCTCGGCGGCGCGGTCGAGCACCTGCACGTGTGCCGCGCCGAGTTGCTGCGGAGCCGGCTGCCAAGTGGCGACCTCGGATGTCATGCGTTTGCCTCGAATCGGAAACCGCCGCGCGCACTTGCGCCGAGGCGGTCGATGCGACGATGGTAGCGGGTCATGGCGAAGGATGACGACTTTGCGGGGCGCGTACTGGCGTGGTGGGACGTGCATGGCCGCAAGGACCTGCCGTGGCAACACCCCCGCACGCCGTATCGCGTCTGGGTATCGGAGGTGATGCTGCAGCAGACTCGAGCCAACACGGTGGTGCCCTATTTCGAGCGCTTCGTGGCTGCCTTCCCCACCGTCCATGATCTTGCCAGTGCCGATCCCGACCGTGTGCTGCATTTGTGGAGCGGTCTTGGCTACTACGCCCGTGCCCGCAACCTGCACGAAGCCGCGCGTCGCCTCGCAGCGCGGCCGGCGACCGATGCCTTCCCTCGGGAGGTGGCTGGCTGGATGGAGCTTCCCGGTGTCGGCCGCTCCACCGCCGGTGCTGTCGTCGCGCAGGCGTTTGGCGAGCGCGCCAGCATCTTGGACGCCAACGTCCGTCGAGTGCTGGCACGCCACCATCGAGTCGAGGGCTCGGTTGCCTCCTCGTCCGCACAGACGGAACTTTGGCGCTTGGCGGAACATCACACGCCGACGCAACGCGTCGCGGATTACACGCAGGCCATCATGGACTTGGGTGCCACGGTGTGCCGCAGCGCCAAGCCCATCTGCGATGCCTGTCCGGTGCAAGACACTTGCGCTGCTCATGCCACCGGCGAAGAGGCGCAGTTTCCGCACCGCTCCCCTCGAAAAAGCGCTCGGCGGCTTGAACGGCGCCGGTTCTTCGTCATCACGGCTGGGGACCTCGTGCTGCTCGAGAAAAGGCCGGCGAATGGCGTCTGGGGCGGCCTGTGGTCGCCGCCTGAACGGCGCGAAGACGAACCGCTGGACGAATGCCTGCCGCGTCTCGGCGTCGAACTCGCAACCGTTGCCGAAACCACCCACGCCGCACCCTTCCGCCACGGCTTCAGCCATTACGACCTCGACGTGCTGCCGGTGTATGTTCACTTGACGAGGTTGCCGGCCGAAGTGCGCGACGGCGCTTCCCTGCGCTGGGCAAGACGAGACGACGCGCTTGGCCTCTCCGCCGTCGCCGCGAAGCTGATTGCACCCACCGAACCAACACAAAGGAGTCTGCTGGAGACCGACCCATGAGCCGCACCGTCCACTGCCGCAAGTACCACCGCGACCTGCCCGGCCTCGCCGCCCCGCCCATGCCAGGCAAGGCCGGCCAGGACCTCTTCGAGCACGTCTCCGCCAAGGCATGGGGCGAATGGCAGGCGCTGCAGACCATGCTCATCAACGAACACCACCTGTCGCTGGTGGACCCTTCTGCGCGGAAGTTCCTAAGAGAACAGATGGGCAAATTCCTCGCCGGCGAGGACTACGAGCGACCCGCCGGCTACGTTCCGCCGGAGTGATGGCGAGGGTACAGCCGAGTTGCGCTGATTGCGCGGGTGATAGCGTGGCGCTTCCTTGGCGACGCGTTGCCTAACGCCCTGATCAAGTCGGTCCTCTGGACGAAGCGCATCTCGCCCTCCCTACGGGGCGCATCGTGGGCCGACAACCGATGCAGCTCAACGAAACGGCATATCTTGGCGGGCAGGAACCGTTTCAAGTCGAAGCCTAGACTGCAAGCAGGGACCCAGAAGCTCGGCCGTAATGGTGTTGCGCGAGCAGTTCAAGGAACTCGTCGCGAGTCTCCGTCCTCCCGAGGGCCGACCGCCTATCCAATGCCGCGAACAGCGCACAGGATCGAGCCTGACAGTTGAACGACCTAGCTGGATTGAACTCGATGTCAGTGAACGCGTCGTATTCGATGAGCTCTTGCCGAATCTGGTCGCTTTGGTCGTGTTCGCAAAGCGCACGGATGTAAAGCCAATCGTAGAAGGCCGACTTTGGCTCCAACGGCCACACCTCATCGCCAAACCGGAACTGCTTCAAAGTGACGTCGTGCCAAGGCCGCATGATGCGCTTCACGTCCTTCCCGTCTCGGTTCCAGTAGAGGTCCGAGAGTTGCCGGCCATCGCCCGATCCTTCTTGGAAGACCTTTGACCCCTGAAACGCCGCCTCAAGGCAAGTGCGGAACCCCCCAGGGGTTGTTTTTTGCAGCCGGAAAGCGCTGAGCTGTGTTCCGAGTGTCGTATCGCCTTTGGTGGAGACTTCGAGAAGTCGGCGAGGTTGCGACAAGTCACGGGCTGCCGCCTCATGTAGCGCGCGGATACTGCGTTGCTTTTGTGCCACGGAGAAGCCGGGGTGCCACTCAAACTTGACGAGCTTTTCCCGGACAAGGGCGGACTCCTCAAGAAGGAAAACAGGACGACTCGCCACTTCAGGTCCCCTCATCGAACGGTACAGGCGGCAAGGGCAATGGATCGGAAAAGAGCTTCAAGTCCCAGTATACCTCTGGGCGAAACATGCGCTCTTCAAGTCGAACCTGGGGCTTCGGCATCCCCCAAAACGAAGGCCAGCGCCTGAGAGCCGCCCCCGCACGGTCGAGACCGGCGTTGGATGCGACGACGACTTCCAGAAGAAAGGTGAGTGACACCCGTCCGGGAACAAGCACCTCGGCCTGATTGTCGGTAGGTACGGACGCGGGTTGACGCGGCGTGCGTTTCCTCGGCCGGTTTCCGACCCTGACTTCCTCCTCAAAAAGCGTCATGAACCCCAGAGCACCACCCTGGACGTATTGCCCGTTCGCCGTTGCCGCGTTGACTGGACAAAACCGGACACCCGGTTCGCCGAGCAGATCGCACTTGAGCAGAAGGACACACCACGCGTCCAAGTCGTCCTTCGCGAATTGGTTGAGGAGATACACGTTGGGGTATGTGATCGAGCAGCAAACGTGGCCAAGATGACCGTCATATCGATCCTTGTCATTGACCCAATCCGGCCCCACCTCAGTGCTTGGCTTGATGCAACGGTCCTCGATCATGAGGCGCAAGGACTCCAGTCGCGTGAAGTGGCATAGACGACGTATGCGCCGCTTCTTGGCCAATCCGAGAACCACGTCGCCGGCGGCTTCGTCGACCATGGGATCAGATGTGTCCTATGGCGATACGCGTCGCCTGGGCCGGTGGGTTGCGTCGGGTCAAGGTCAGAACTCAAAGCAGGTCGAACGCGGTCACGATGCCGACGAGCTCAGACTTCTCCGCACCCTTGGTCACCACCACTGGCAGTTTCAATTTGCCCAGCACGTCACCGATGGGCGTGTCTTCTTGGATTGCGTTCGCCTTCCGGATGATGTCCGTGGCGTTCGCCAACCGCATCTCCGCCAATGTCCGCTTGCGCCGTCTCCCACCCCGGAGGCACTGCGCGAGCTCGTCGGCACCTACGCAGCACCACGTGCCATCCCTACATTGCCCTTCGTCAATCGGCAGAACGGAGTAGTCGTTGACCAGCATTGTCCGCCTCAGGTCGGCAAGCGTCTGCCAGTCATGGGCGCACGCGGGATTCGTCACCATGACATCGCGCACAGCGAGATCGCGTTCGTTACACGCCGCTGCTTCGAGCGCTTCCAGTAGCACGGCCCCGACTGCCTTGGTCCACCGGCTGGCCTGAACCACAGGGGTTCCGGTGTGGGCATGGTCGTCTCTCGCGTCCTTCATACGCACGTACAAGTCGTGAAAACTTGCACCCGCGATCCCCGGGTCCCCGATCCTGTCCGGCGCGTAGCGACACACGAACAGCATCACCGTGCCAATTGCCCCCGTCAATGTCGAATCGGGGTTGCCGTCTAAGCACTTGGCGAGTCGCTCGATCTGATGGCGCAACTCGTCGAGGTCCCGCCGTCCGTTCACGAAGCCGGTCATGGCGCCCTTCAGATCACGTCGAAGCTGCCGTGCAGCGTCAGGCTTCAGGTCCCCCCGCCGTTTTCTCACAGGTGCAAGTCTCCGTTTCGCCCGGTCCGAAAAGGCGGCCAATCATACGATTTAGCCGCCACGTCCTCGACGCTCTGCTGGTGCATGTTCACTTGCTTGGGCTGTCGGACCGGCTACGTTTCGTCTGGATGCCCGCCGGAGCCCAGCCAGGTCTCGCCGATGATGCGGGCGGCCGCGGCGTGGCTGGCTTCCTTGGTGGCGCCTTCTGTTTCAGCTTCGAAGGTGGACAGGCGCTCGTCGGCGTATTCGATGGGGATGGCGTAATGGGCAGCTAGGCGGCGGCCGAACCGGCGTGCGGCGGCAGACATGTCGCTCTCGGTGCCGTCCATGTTGAGGGGCAGCCCCACCACAGCACGTTCAGGGCGCCACTCGGAGAAGACTCGATCCAAGGCGTCCCACTGTGGTTGGCCGTCGTTGGCGCGGATTCGCGTGAGTCCGTTGGCGGTGCCGACGCGAGGTTCGACGGTGGCGATGCCAATGTGCTTGAGGCCGAAGTCGAAGGCTAGGACGGTCACGGCAGCAGAAAGGACCCTTGGAGGGAAGGCATCCTGCCTTCCCTACGCGC
>VXPR01000394.1 GCA_009839405.1 Gammaproteobacteria bacterium | reverse complement strand
GGCCAGCGGATGCAGGCCCAGCCGGCGTCGTACTTGCGCTTCTGCCAGAGCTTGGAGGCAGCGATTTCGTCGAGGCCGGCGAGTTCTTCGCGGCTCGGCACGTTGGCCTCGAGCCAACTGCGTGCCTCGGCGCGGAACGCGGCTTCTTCTGGGGTGTCGTTGAAGTCCATTGTCGAGTCTCCCTCAAGCAACCGCGGGTTCGGCGGATTCAACCGCGGCGATCAATCGGTCTTGCCACGTCGCCTCGCTGCCGATGTTCACGGACAGGAGCTTGGCGCGGCGATAGTGGAACTGGCAGTCGAACTCCCAGGTGAAGCCCATGCCGCCGTGGGTTTGGATGTTCTCCTTGGAGGCGAAGTAGTACGCCTGACAGGCGCTCACCCTTGCCGTCGCCGCCGCCAAGGGCAGTTCGTCGGCATCGGTGGAGAGGGCCCACGCACCGTAGTAGCAGTTCGACCTTGCGAGCGTGTTCTTCACATAGACGTTGGCGAGCTTGTGCTTGATGGCCTGATAGCCGGCGATGGGGCGACCGAAGGCGTAGCGCCCCATGGCGTACTCGCGAGCCATTTCGAGCGCAGCCTGGGCACCGCCCACCTGTTCCCAGGCGAAAAGCACTGCGGCGCGGTCGAGCAGGCGCTGGGTATGTTGCCAGCCTTCGCCGGCGGCGCCCAAGGGCTCTGCTTCGGTGTCCGCCAGCTCGAGCCGGGCGTGCGAGCGGGTGGGATCGAGCGTGGCGAGCGCATTTCGTTCCACGCCGCCCGTTTCCACCAAATGCAACGCCGCGCCATCGCCATCGTCACACGCTGCCACCACCACGGCAAAGTCGGCAACGTCGCCATCCGCCACCGGCATCTTCGAGCCGGTGAGGCGTCCGTTCGCTGCGCGGGTGGCGAGAGTGTCGGGGCGGGGCTGGCCGGCGCGCTCGCCCAAAGCAAATGTGCCGATGGCCTCTCCGGTCGCCAGCTTCGGCAGCCAGCGCTCCTTCTGCGCGTCGCTGCCGGCAGCCAGCAGCGCTTCGGTGGCGAGATAGACGGAGGACGAGAACGGAATCGGTGCCACGGCGCGGCCGAGTTCCTCGGCAATGACACAGAGCTCGAGATAGGAAAGCCCGAGGCCCCCGAAGCGTTCCGGGATGACCGTCGCGGTCCATCCCATCTCGGCCACCTTCTGCCAGAGGTCGGCGTCATACGGCGCATCGCCATCGAGAATGGTGCGAACGGCGCTCGGCGGGCAGTTGTCCCGCAGGAATGCCTGCGCCTGATCGCGCAATAGGTTCTGTTCATCGGAGAATTCGAAGTTCACGGATTGTTGCCTTTCGATGGCTTGCCGAGAATTGTAACCCGCTGTCTTGCGGCACCACTCCCCCTTTGGCTAGAAGCCAACGCCGTCTTCAGCGGCGCAGCCTGCTAGGCTCTCCGCGCATGGACTTCAGTGCGCATGGGTTCGTTCGGGTGACGGCGGTGGCGCCGCCGGTGGTGGTGGCCGATCCTGCTGCCAATGCTGCCGCGATTCTGCGTGCCTATGGAGAGGCGGCGCCAGATGCTTGCGTTGTGCTGTTTCCGGAACTGGCGATCACGGGCTACACCTGTGAGGACCTGTTTCTTTCCGACGACCTGAGGCAGGCGACGCTCACGGCGTTGATGGAAGTGGCCGAGCGATCGGACCATCGTTGCCTCGTGGTGGGGGCGCCCTGGTGGCTGGCGGATGGACGGCTGCTGGATTGTGCGTTCGTCTGTCGCGATGGCGGGGTGCTAGGCGCCGTGCCGAAGGTGTCGCGGCCGAACTACGAGGAGTTCTACGAGAAACGGTGGTTCGCCTCCGGCGCGGGGGTTGCCGAGGAGGCGAGGCTCGGGCAATGGATGTTTCCGCTCGATGCTCGGCTGCTGTTTGAAGTAGGGGAGGCAGGCGAGCCAAGCGCCGAGGCGTTTCGCTTCGGCATCGAGATTTGCGAAGACCTTTGGGCGCCGAAGCCGCCGAGTGCGGACCTTGCCCTTGGCGGCGCCGAGATCGTGCTGAACCCGTCCGCGAGCACCGAGTTGGTGGCGAAGGCGGACTATCGCCGCGATCTCGTGCGGATGCAGAGCGCCCGGACGATCTCGGGCTATGTCTATGCCGGCGCGGGGCCCACGGAATCTACCAAGGACGTCGTGTTCGGCGGCCATCTGTTGGCTGCGGAGGACGGCCATCTGCTCGGGCAAACGGAGCGCTTCCGGCTCGAAGGCGTGCAATTGACGGTAGACATCGACTGTTTGCGGCTGCGCCATGCGCGGCAGCGCAATGCCACCTTCGCGCAAGCGCCGCGCGACGCTGCAGCCGTGCGGACCGTGCCGACCGGCGCCTTGCCCGCGCTTGCCGCAATCGAGCGCGACTATCCGAAGCAACCCTTCGTTCCGAGCGACGAAGCGGAGTTCGATGCCCGTGCGCAGGACATACTCGCGATCCAGTCCACCGGCCTTGCCCGCCGCATGATGGCGGCGCGGGCCGAACGGCTGGTCATCGGGCTATCCGGCGGGCTCGACTCCACACTCGCCTTCCTCGTCTGCCTCGACGCCCTGGCGGCACTGCGGATGGACACTGAGCGCCTTGTGGCGTTGACGATGCCCGGCCCCGGTACCACGCCGCACACTCTGGAGTCGGCCAAATCCCTTGCTGCCGCCGCCGGCGTCGCACTCAAGGAAGTGCCCATTCACGACGCGGTGCGCGGCCATCTTGCCGACTTGGACCACAGCGGCGAGGCGGACGTGACCTTCGAGAATGCCCAGGCGCGGGAACGCACCCAGATCCTGTTCAACAAGGCGAATCAAGTGAACGGCATCGTCGTCGGCACCGGCGATCTTTCCGAGCTCGCCCTTGGCTGGTGCACGTTCAATGCCGACCACATGGCCGGCTACAACGTCAATGCGGGAGTGCCGAAGACGCTTGTGGCCTATCTTGTGCGCTGGTATGCGCGCCACATTGCCAGCAAGCCACTGGGCAGCGTGCTGAGGCGCGTGCTCGACACGCCCATCACGCCGGAACTCGTGCCAGCGGCGCCCGGCGACGCCGTGGCGCAACCCACCGAAGCGATCATCGGCCCATATGAACTGCACGACTTTTTCCTGTACCACTTCATGCGCCACGGCGCCGGCGCCGCGAAGATACTGGCCCTCGCGACGCACGCATTTCAGGGCGAACGCGACGAGAAGGAAATCCGGCATTGGCTCGCTGTCTTCTTCCGCCGCTTCTTCGCAGCCCAGTTCAAGCGCACGACCCTGCCGCCGGGGCCCAAAGTGGGCACGGTCAGCCTGTCGCCGCGCGGCGACTGGCGGATGCCGGATGAAGCCTCGGTGGCCGCTTTCCTGAACGACGAGGAACCGACCGGAGGCCCCAACAAGTGACACCCAACAACGCATGCCCCATGAGGCCGGTGCGCGGACGCTGGCTGAGTTGGCTCGTCGGCATCGCAGTGGCGCTTGGCTTTGCCGTGTCAGCCTTGGCGCAAGACGAGGGCTATTGCGGCGACGAGGGGGTGTGGCTGCAGATCCTCGGCTCCGGCGGCAGTGAACTGACCGATCAGCGCAGTGCAGCGAGCTATCTGGTCTGGATCGACGACACGGCCCGTCTGATGGTGGATGCCGGTTCCGGCGCGGCGCTGCGCTTCGACGAAACCGGTGCCGACATGGCCGGGCTCGACGCCATCGTCTTCACCCATCTTGGTGCAGCCACCACTGCGGACTTGCCGGCTCTACTCGAGGGCTCGGTCGATGCTGGACGCAAGGGGCTCTTGCCGGTGTTCGGGCCATCCGGCAATGACCTGCGCCCAGCCATCGGCGACTTCGTGGAGCGACTCATCGGCGCCAACGGCGCCTATTCCGAACTCTCGAGCTTCCTGACCTTCCGCAACGCCGCCGGCTACAAGCTGTCGGTGCGCGAAGTGTCCGCCACAGGGCAACGACGCTGGTCCCGCTTCAGCAGCGATGTCCTCAAGCTCTCGGCCATTCCGGTGCATCACGGCGGCATTCCGGCCCTCGCCTGGCGGGTGGAGATCGGCGAATACGTGATCGTCTTCGCCGGCAGCTTCAGCAACCAGAGGGACCGCGTCGCGAATTTCGCCAAGGGCGCCGATGCCTTGGTGGTGTCGCACGCAGCACCGGAAGCGGCGCGTGGCGAACTGCGGGAATACCACGCCATCCCCTCACAGCTCGGTCGCGTCGCCGCCCGCGCCGAGGCACGCATCCTTGTGCTCGGCAACCGCACGAGCCGCACGCTGGGGCGGGAGAGCCAGAGTCGGGAGGCGATTGAGCAGCACTTCACGGGTCCGCTGGTGTTTGCCAATGAGCTCGAGTGCTGGGGCTTGCCGGACAAGGAGGACGAACTGCCGTAGCGCGCCCTTGCCGGCGCGTTGGCAGTTCGCTGGCGCGAATTGCTGGCCTTCGTGCTCGCTTTCGCTCGCAGCTACGGCTAGGAGCCAGTGCCGTTTTCTACGGCGCAGCCTCCTAGGTGTGCACGGCACCTGGGCGGTACTGTTTGCGTGCGCCAAGGCGGTGCGCGATAGTTTCCGGCTCTCCATTCACATGGGCGCACCACACATGGGCAAGGGCGACGTTCGCACGCGACGCGGGAAGATCAATCGGGGCACGTTCGGCAATGCGCGACGGCGCAAGAAAGAGCGCAAACGCGCCGAAGTTAGCCGCGCGCCCTAGCGGGCGCGTCGGCAATCTCGTCCCGCCTCGTATTCGTCGACGCCTTTCAACGCATTTCTCGTAGGGGGCGGGCTTGTCCCGTCCCGGCGCGCCCTGACGGGCGCGTTGGCAGTTCGCTTGCGCGAACTGCTGCACTTCGACCAATTCCTCGTGTCGAATTCGAGACGGGCGGGGACAAGCCCCGCCCCTACGCGTCCCATGCCGAGTCCGTCGGTTCATCCAAGACGGGCGGGGACAGGCCCCGCCGCTACGGGGCTAAACGCCTTTGACTTGCCAAGGCTGCTGCGTAAGATAGCCGACCGCTGACGCCCGGCATGGGCCTCCTGCCCTTGTTTCGGCGTCGCGCCATTGAGGCACCGAGCCGCCGCACCGATGTGCGGCCTACCTTCAGAAGAAGCGCTCGGCCAACCGTTCGGAATCAGGAGAGACCATTGCAAAGACCAACGAAAGGGCATAAAGCCCAGGGATCGCTATTGCCGCGCTTTCTCGTCGTTGCGTGTTTTGTGCTGGCCCAGGGCTGGGCGCATGCACAGGACGTGAGCGACGAGGCGGCCGCCGGCGAAGACGTCGAAGAGGTCGTCGTCACCGGCAGTTACATCAAGCGCAAGAACCAGGCCGACCTCTCGTCGCCGCTCGACACCGTGGGCCTCGAAGACATCGAGGCAAGCGGCTGGACCGACCTCGAAGACGTCGCCGAGACCTTCACTTTCAACACCAGTTCCTGGGGCCGCTCGGGCCTCAACAGCGGCTGCTGCGGCACCGCGAGGGGCATCGAGATTCGCGCCCTTGGCTCGTCCTCGACCCTCGTGTTGCAGAACGGCAAGCGCGTCGCCTCGACCCGCACCGGCCGACACGGCGCCGACATGACCAACATCAAGGCGCTGATGCCGGTGATCGCCATCGACCGCATCGAGACTCTGCTCGACGGCGGTGCGGCGCTGTACGGCTCCGACGCGGTGGCTGGCGTGGTCAACATCATTCCGCGCCGCAACTTCGAGGGCTTTGAAGCGCGCATCGGCAGCAAGGCCATCGACGGCTCCGGCCAGTGGGAGTCGCAGTTCATCGTCGGCACCGGCAACGACTTCATCCGCGGCATGTTCGCGATCAGCTTCGAGCACACCGATCACCTGTTGCAGCGGGAACGTCCGTTCACGCTCATCAACAACACCTCCGGCAACGGCACGCCCGGAAGCTACAACCTGCGCGTGTTCGATGCCGACCTCGGTGCGGTGAACCCGGCCTGGCGTCCCCATGCCGACGACGGCGGCGACCTCATCATCGACAACGGCTTTCATGGTCCGGTGAACTACTCGTCCATCTGGGACGACTTCGCCGCGATGGAATCCCCGCCGGCCAGCTTCCGCGTCGCAGACCCGTATTGCCGACCCGGCATCGTGCCGGACTTCCCCGGCGGTCGCGGCCCGAACGGCGAATCCAACGTGACGATCCCCGGCGGTGGCCAGTTCACCGGGTCGGAGTTCCCGCTCGGCACCTGCCGCTTCACGTATCAGCCGAGCAACTCAATCGCGCCGCAGGAGAACACGGCGCTCATGTACTCGCTGTGGGAGATCACCCTCTCCGACACCGCGGACCTGACGCTCGAATACAGCGGCCAGCGGCGCAACTCCTGGACCGAGTTCATCGCCACCTTCCCGATGACCCAAGGCAAGCCCATCGTGCCGGCGGAAAGCCCCTTCAATCCGTTCAACGTGGACGCGATTTGGACAGGCCGCCCCATGGGCAACGCCTATCCGCCCGTTCGCGTCAGCGGCGAAGGCATTGCCGAGCGCTACTCGGTGACCTTGACCGGCGACTTCGCCGAGTTCCTGAGCGGAAGCTGGATCGAGAGCTGGACCTACAGCCTTTCGGCGCAGTATTCGCACCACCACACCGACGGCGAAGCGCCAGACAGCGACCTCAGAATGGTGCAGTACGCGCTCGACGGCTTTGGCGGCCCGGCCTGCAACGTCCGCTTCGACGGTCCGCACCCAAGCGAACAGGCTGGCGTCGGCAACTGTTTCTACTTCAGCCCATTCGGCGCCAACATCTACCGCAGCACGTTCGATCCGAACTCGGGCTACGGAGCGGTCGGCTCCGTGGACGCGAACGGCAACCTGGTGCTGGCGAGCGCGCAAGAGACGATGGACGTGCTGAACTACAGCATCCAGACCGAATCGAAGTCGTACTCGAACCGCGGCCTGATGATCCTCGAAGGCGTCGTCACCGGTGACCTGTTCGACCTTCCGGGCGGCGCCGCTGGCCTCGCGCTCGGCCTGCAGAACCGTCGCCACTCGCGGGGCGTGTTCATCACCAACTTCCGCCAGGGCTTCTGGCAAGGCTTCCTCGACCCGTCTATCGGCGGTCGCGGCAGCCGGCAGGTGGAAGCGATGTTCGGTGAGTTGTGGCTGCCCGTGCTCGATCAGGTGGAAGTGCAGCTCGCGGTTCGGCGCGAGGCGTACACGCCTGGCCTCTCCAATACCGACCCGAAGGTGGGCGTGCGCTATGCGCTGTCCGACTGGCTGTCACTCAGGGCCTCCTACGGCACTTCGTTCCGGGCACCCTCGCTCGGTCAGGTCGTGGGCAACGACACCGACGCCTACGTGACGGAGATCGCGGACCCCTTGGATCCGGCGGAGTACAACACCGGCACCGGCACCTTCCGCACGATTCTCGTGTCGAAGAACCCAGACCTCGAGCCGGAGGAATCCACCAACTACAACTTCGGCTTCTCGCTGACGCCGGAAGTGCCTTGGGGCGATGGCGACCACGCCTTCCAGGTGGACGTGGACTGGTTCTCGCTCACCTTCGAGAATCAGGTTCGGGCGGAAAACGCAAACCAGGTGGTGCGCGAGGACCCTTGTGGCCCGCAGGTGCAGCGTGACCCAACCAACGCGATCCAGAATCCCCTGCTGCAGAACGTTGGCGCGACGGCCTGCCCGAACAATGTGGGCAACGTGCTGATCGTCGAGACGGGCTTCTTCAACTCCGGCCAGACGGAAGTGGCTGGGGCCGACATCGGCGCGCAGTACTCCTTCACGGTGGGCGAGAACGCCTTCGCGATTCGCGGCGAGACCAGCTACATCCATCTGTTCGAGATTCAGGTCTCGGACGGTGGCGCGATCGTCGACGGCGCCGGGGCGCGCAACAAGCGCAACCCCGCGAGCGCCGTGCCGCAGATCCGCTCCAACCTGTTCCTGAACTGGCAGAACGGAGGGCAGGCCGGCAACCTGACCTTCCGCTACATCGACGGCATGGAAGACGACTGGTGGGGCGGCATGACCAAGGTCGCGGCGCACACCGAAATCGACGTGCAGTATTCCTACACGTTCGGCGAGGGCGACCGCTACACGGCCTCCGTGGGCGCGATCAATCTCTTCGACAAGGAGACGCCGTTTGCACGGTTCGACGGCTGGGAGCCCACCGTTCACAACCCGTACATGCGGCAACTGTATGCGCGGCTGAACATCATGCTGTAGTCGATGCAGAAGGGCGTTCGCGCTCTAGGCGTGACGCTATCGATCAAGGCCCGCTTCGGCGGGCCTTTTTCGTTGGCGTCTAACGTCGACCCTTCCTGCTGCACCGGGCTAGGAG
>VXPR01000226.1 GCA_009839405.1 Gammaproteobacteria bacterium | reverse complement strand
GCCCGGCATCGCCGTCCGCCCCATTCGCCTCATCAGCGGCGACTCGCTGTTTTGCGAGACGACCTTCGACGACGCCGTCGCCTGCAAGGAGGACCTCGTCGGCAAACTCAACGAGGGTTGGAGCGTCGGCAAACGCCTGTTGCAGCACGAGCGCGCCGCCGTCGCCTCCTACGGCGGGGCGGTCAACCCGCGAGCCGGCGGGCCGCCACTTCCCGTTGTGGCGCGGGAGTACGCCGGCGGCGTCGTGGACACGGCCCTACGCCGCGACCTGATCGCTCACAGCATGAACGACTTGGCCTTCCGCCTTACCAGACGGCGCACGTCCGAGGAGGCGCGCGGAGGCACCTCCGGGCCCGCCACATCCATCTTCAAGATGTATGCCACGGAACTGGAGCAAGCGAAGGCGTCGCTGCTGGTTTCCATGCGCGGTACACAAGGACTTGGCTGGTCCGGCGACGGGTTCGACCAACCAAGTCTCGAAGGAACGCGCAACTGGCTTTGGAGCCGTGCGGCATCGATCTACAGCGGCACCAACGAGATCCAGCGCAACATCATTGCCAAGCGCGTCCTCGGCCTCCCTGACTGACGACTCCAACCTCGCGCATTCGCCGATGCGTACCCTATGATGGCCACCTCCCCAGATAGGGCGAGCAGCCAGATGTCCGCGAACACCCAGGAAACCGTTCTCTGTGAGGTCGAGGGTCGCCTCGCCACCATCACTCTGAACCGTCCCGAGCGTCGGAACGGGTTTAACAACCGGATGTTGCGCGAGCTGTACGAGACGCTCAGGGAGGTGGAGGGCGACGACAGCGTCAGTGTGGTACTGCTCACCGGAGCAGGTCGTGCATTCTGCCCTGGGGCGGACTTCGGCGCGTATGCATCCGGCGAAAGGCAGGAGCGAAATCGCCCGGAGTACTTTCACGCGTCCAGATTGCTGCACGAGATGCCGAAGGTGACCATCGCCGCGGTCAACGGCGCGTGCGCCGGCGGCGGGCTTGGCCTGGCGTGTGCGTGCGACCTCCGCTACGCAAGCGAAAGCGCCGTTTTCAACACAGCGTTTCTGGGCGTAGCGCTGTCTGGCGACATGGCCGTCGCATGGCTACTGCCACGCATCGTCGGCAGCTCGATGGCGCGAGAGCTTTACTTCACGTCGAGCAAGTTCAGCGCGGCGGAGGCGAAGGAGATGGGGCTCGTCCTGCGGACCTTCCCGGACGACAGCTTCCGTGACGAAGTGCGGGCCATCGCCGACGGTATCTCGAGGTCCGCGCCGCTGGCGATCGGCGAAATCAAAAGGAACTTCGTCACCGCTGAAACATTGCCCATGCGAGACTACGTCGAGCTCGAAGCCGCACGACAGAATCGCTTGGGCCGGAGCAAGGACTCCCGGGAAGCTTTCCGCGCGTTCCTCGAGAAACGCCAACCGCGCTTCGAGGGTCGTTGACGCGCGCGGCGCGCGAGTCGTTCTCCAACGTACGCGTTAGGCGTCGCGACTCCGCTACCTGTCGATCAAGACGTCAAGGCGAGCGTGGAAGTGCTGCACGCGCAGTTCCTCATCGCTCAGCCACACGCGATCGAAACCCCTCGAGGCCATGCCTGCCTGAACGCCGCCGAGCAGTTCGATGTCCTGATCGATGGTGGTCGTCATGCTCTTGCTGCCGCTGACGACGTCGGTGTGTTCGAAGGCATCGCGCTCGGGTCGCACATAGTCTGCCGGCTTCGGCCCGGAAAAGCCCTTGTGCCGCCAGCCGGTGTCCTCTGATACACGGTCGTTCAGCCTTGGATCTGCATACAGCAGGAGACTGATCTTGTCGAAATAGCATTGGTGAGGGTCCGTGGGATGCGGACGGGGCCGCATTACCCAGACATGCTCGGCGGAGAAGGAAAGGATCGCGTTCGGAAACAGGTTGAACACCCAGACGTCCGATAGCTGGTCGTCGGAGAACCGCGAATAGTCGTAGCCGTGCCGGCTGCCCACCTCGCGCTTGCGCTGCTGCACGGCTCGCCTCACGTCGAGCACTCGGCCGTTTGAAGTCCGCCGGATCGAGCCCGAGATTTTCGAGTTGGCCGCGCTGCAGGTCGGTAGGCTTGTCCGGGATGGGAAAGCGCGGATTGACGGTTGCGCCCTTCACCTGCACGCCGCTGTGGCCGTTGTCGAGCAGATGAACCGCGTCGTTGCTGCAGTCGACCATCTGCCGATGCTGGGGATGCAGGAAGTCGACGTGGTACAGCTCGCTGAAGTTGTCCACGACGGCCTTCCAGTTGCATCGGTGGTGTACCGTCTGATCCTGAGTAACCGTCATGTTGCGGAAGCGATAGGGCGCAAGCATTTCCGGAAGCGGGCCCAGATATTCCTCGAGCGTCGGTGGGTCCTCGGCCATGCAGACGAACACGAAGCCATCCCACACGGCGCAATGGACGGGGCGCAGCGAGCGCTCGGCACAGGGGAGGCTTGCGAACTCTTCCCTGTGCGGAACAGCGGTGAGCCGGCCGTCTGTGGCGTAGGTCCAGGCGTGATAGCCACAGCGGAAGCTGTTGGCGTGGCCCCGCTCCTGTCTGACGAGACGATTGCCCCTGTGTTGACAGACGTTGTAGAAGGCCCTGACGATGGCGTCGGAACCACGGGTGACCAGAATCTGCTCTCGACCGAGTTCAAAGACGAAATAGTCGCCGGGTCTTTCGAGGTCGCTCTCGAGGCCGGCCAAGAGCCAGCAACGGTCCAGACCCGCTGCCACTCGCGCTCCATCCAATCTGTACTGACGTAGCGCTCCTTGCTGAAGCTGGAGTTGCCGCCGCCATCGCCGGTGTGGTCGACGACTTTCCTAGCCATTTGGCTGCCTCCACGACGTTTCCATGTGGTCCCCCAGGGGGCAGTGTAGTGCGGAACAGAGGGAAGCTAGCGAAGCCCCTCGTAGAACGCACGCGTCAGGCTCGACGCACGCCTGTCTCGCGGCATATTGAGGTCCATCCCATTCATCACGTAAGACATGCATGCGCGGTTCGTATGATCGAGCAGCACCGTCGAACCACCGGCGCCGAACCAATAGCTGCTCCTGACACCCTTCGGCATTTGTCTTGCGAACAGGCCGCTCAGCGCATAGCCGACGCCCTGACGCGCGCCCATTGCCTCAAGGACATGCTCCTCGCTGAAGATTTGCTCGACGGTAGCGGGCGCAAGGAGCTTGACGCCGAATGCGGTGCCTCCGTTGGCAACGACCGTCTGCACGCGTACGACGGAGCGCGCGTTGCCATGGCCGTTGACGGCGGGGAGTTCCGCCCGACGGAAATCCGAGGTGTTGGTGGTGGGCGGCACCATGTCCGGCACGGCTCCGTGGTACCGGTGCAGCTCCCTCGCCAGCCTCTCAGGCATTGGCGTGACCAGTACCATGTCGCCTGTGCGGTCGAAGTGGGCGGCATCGAGGCCGATGTGGTAATCCGCTCTCAGCGGCGTGGCGACGTGTTCGGCGAAGAACGCCCCCAGTGACATGCCGGCGACGCGGCGCACGATTTCCCCGACGAGGAAGCCGTACGTGAGACCGTGGTAAACGCACCGCTCACCCGGCGGCCACCTCGGCGATTGCCGCTCAAGCACGCCAATGATGCGGTCCCAGTCGTAGAGGTCTGCATGGCTGAGCCGCTCGGCAAACGCTGGCACGCCAGCGGTGTGGGCCAGGAACTGACGCACCTCGGTGGCCTCCTTGCCGTGCTGACCGTACTCGGGCCAGTATCGGGTGACTCGGTCGGTAAGGCGCAGTTCGCCACGGTCAACCAGCACGAGAGCTGCGAGGGCGGTCATCGTCTTGGTCACCGAAAAGGCGCACACGATGGTGTCTTCCTGCCACGGCGACGTTCTGGCGGCGTCGAGATGTCCACCCCAGAGATCGACGACGTACTCGCCCTCCAGCGTTGCCGCGAAGCTCGCGCCAACATCGCTGCGGTCGGTGAAGTTGCGCTCGAAGCACTCGCGCAGTGCGCCAAACCGTTCATCGCACCACCCGTGGATTTCCATCGTCGAACCCCGTTTGGGCAATCTCAGGCGAGCTTTGTGTTAGGAGGAACCCGCGTCCAGATCCGCCTTCAATGCGGCGATTTCGTCGGCAATGCGTTCCTGGCTCGGTAGTTCTCGACCGGCGCGGCCGTACCAATAGCCGGCGTTGCGACGGTCGCCCTCTAGCATGTGGACGATGCCGTGCGCCCAGGCGCCGAGTTTGGTGTCGTCGGCCTGGACGATGCCGTGGGCAGCTTCCCAGTTGCCTTCTTCGAGAAAGGCGACTGCGTCGGTTAGGGGTTTCATCGGCAGATCCTCCTTGCGGCTCCTCCAGCGCGGTGCGGCCCCTCGCGCCTCCCGGGTTGAGGGGGGGGTCAGTCCGGCAGGCGAAGCACTCGCTTGGCGATAATGTTGAGTTGCACTTCCAACGTGCCGCCGGCGATGGTCAGGGCCTTTTGGCGGAGCCAGTCGCGGGTGGCTTCGAGATCGTCGTCGGCGAATGCCTCGCCGCTCCAGCCGATCCCGGCGAGGCCCATCGCGTCCAGCAGCAGTTCTTGCGACACCTGGGTATTGACGGCACCGGTGAGCTTGACGGCTGAGGAGGCGAAGCCCGGCGCCCGGGCCGAAGTCTCCTCGATCACGCGCTGGCGGGTTAGGCGCTGGGCGTGGTCGTTGACCCGGCAGGCGATGAGACGACGGCGAAGCCCGGCGTGCGCCATGCGACCGCCGCCATCAAGGCCCACCTGGGCGATCATGCGCTCGGCGAGGCGGTTGTCGTCGTCCCGACCGCCTTGGGAGCCGGAGGTGTTGATGCCGGCGTGGGTGGAACGCTCGAACTGCAGCAGGCGCTTGCCCACCGTCCAGCCGTTGTCCATGCCGCCGACGATGTCGTCCGCATTGGCCTCGGCGTCCTCGAACAGGGTCTCGTTGAAGGGCGAGGCGCCGGAGATGAGGCGGATGGGACGGACAATCACGCCGGGCTGGTGCATGTCCACCAGCACGAGGCTGATGCCGAGGTGCTTGGGCTTGTCGGGCGAGGTGCGGGCCAGCACAAATATGTAGTCGGCCTCCATCGCGTCCGAGGTCCAGACCTTGCGGCCGTTCAGCACGAGGCGGTCGCCGTCGCGCACGGCGCGGGTGGCCAGGCTCGCAAGGTCCGATCCCGCGCCCGGTTCGGAATAGCCCATGGCCCAGCCGCCTTCGCCGCGGGCGATCCCGGGCAGCCAGCGCTCCTTCTGCGCGTCGGTGCCGTATTCGAGCAATGTGGGGCCGATGTAGTTGACGCCGCGGCCGGTGAGGGGAGGGCGGGCGGCGATGCGTCCGAGTTCCTCGATGAGGACTCGATACTGCTCGCGGGTCAGCTCGTCGCCGCCGTAGCGCTTGGGCCATGACGGGACGGTCCAGCCGCGCTCTGCCATGCGATCGAGCCAAAGCCGTGTGTCTTCATCGAGCGCCTGCTCGCGGCTGCCCCACGGAATCGGGCCTGGGCCGCGCACGCCGTCTGGGCAGTTTGCCGCCAGCCAAGCGCGGGTGTCGCTGCGGAACTCGGCCAGTTCGCTTGCCTGGGTCATGTCAGTCCGCCATTGCCCATTCGTTGTCGGCATCCTCGCCGGCAACGGTGGAGCGTGCCATAACCCGGGCTTGGTCCGCGGGCCAGGGGTGACCGCGATGCAGCACGCAGCGGTTGTCCCAGATGACGATGTCGCCGGGCTGCCAGCGGTGCTTCCAGGTCCTCGGTGGCTGGCCGGCTTCCGTGGTCAGCCGCCGGAGCAGGCGTCGCGACTCCTCCAGATCCTCGCCGACGATGTGGCTGGCGTGGCGACCCACGAAGAGGTTGGGGCGCTCGGTGGCCGGGTGGATGCGCATGAGTGGATGCACCACCGGCGGCAGATGGTCGAGTTCGGCCTCGCTCAAGAGTTCAAGGCCGCCGTGCCAGGCATGGCTGAAGCGATAGCTGTGCACCGCTTGCTTGTCCTTGAGCCAGTCCTGCATCGTGCCGTCCAAGGCATCCCAGGCGGCGCGTAGGTCCGCCCACTCGGTCTCGCCGCCGCTTTCCGGCACCACGTGGGCGGCGAGGATCGATGCCTTCGCGCCGACGCGCTTGTAGGAACTGTCCGAATGCCACTGCTGGTTGCCGCGTTGGAAGCGCGCTTGCAGGGCATTGGTGTCGACCACCCTGCCGTCCTTGTCGACGTTGGACATGCGGCCGAGTTTGGTGACCCTCACCTTGGCGGTGCGCTTGAGGCCCATCTCCAGCCGCCCGAAACGGCGCGTGAACGAGATATGATCGGCATCGCTAAGGTGCTGACTCGGAAACAGCAACACCGCATGTTCGTGCCAGGCAGCTTCGATGCGATGGAACGCCTCGTCGTCGATCGTGGCGAGATCGACATCGCGCACCACCGCGCCAAGAGTCGAGTCGAGCGGTTCGATTCGCATGGCATCCTGCCCGGCAAGCGGAGAATCCGCCACTGTATCACTGCTCTCGTCTGCCTTGCCGCGCTTGTGCCGGCGCTCGCGGCGACGGTGCGGCAAACCCTGTCGAACGGCGATACCTATGTCGGCGAGATCGTCGATGGCGTGAAGTCGGGCCAGGGGGAGTACGTCTGGGCGGATGGCCATCGCTATGTCGGTGGCTATCGCGCGGACCGCATGCATGGCGTCGGCACCTTCACCTGGGCCGATGGTCGCGAATACGAAGGCGAGTTCGTCGACGGGCGCCGCCACGGCCAAGGCGTCTTCAAGCTCGCGAACGGGGATGTCTACGACGGCGCTTTCGTCGCCAATGCCATGACCGGCAAGGGCACTTACACCTTCGCCAATGGCGATATGTATGAGGGCGACTTCGTGGCTGGCGAACGCACCGGCCAGGGGGTGCATGAGTGGAGCAACGGCAGCCGCTACGAAGGCGGCGTGCGCGAGGGATTGCCGCACGGCGTTGGTGAATACACCCGCCCGGATGGCTGGAGCTACCGCGGCGAATACGCCGCCGGCACCCGCCACGGCCACGGCGATCTCACATGGCCCAACGGCAACCGCTATGTCGGTGCCTTCGCCAGCGACCAGCGCAACGGTTTCGGCTATCTGCATTGGCGCGACGGCACGCTCTATCGGGGCCACTTTGCCGCCGGTAGTCCGCATGGGGCCGGCGTCAAGGAGACGCCGGAGGGGGAGCGCTTTTTCGAATACTGGGTGCAGAACAGCCTCGTCGCTTCTGAGCGCATCGAGGTCCGTCCCGCCTGTCGCCTCACCCATGCCGGCGCCGAGTGGATGTTCGACGGCGACGCCTGCGTGAACGGGCTCGCGCACGGCGTTGGCGACGTGGTGCGCATCGACGGCGGCGCGTGGGCGGCGGACGCCAAGGTCGTGCTCGGCAAGCTGGTGGAGGGCGAGGTGGTGTCGCTGACGCTGCCGCCTTGAACATTCCCGGCTACGAGCTGCGCCGCGAAATCGGGCGCGGCAGAACGGCGCGCGTGTACCTCGCGCGGCAGTTGGACATGGACCGCGACGTGGCGGTCAAGGTGGTGGAGCAGGCCGCGGAGGAACCCTCGCAGGAAGAGCTGGCGAACCGACTGCTGCGCGAGGCGGATGTGCTGCGGCGCCTGCGGCACCCCAACATCGTCAGCGTGTATGACGCCGGTGTCCATGAAGGCGTCGCATTCGTCGTCATGGAGCACCTCGCCGGCGGCAACTTGCAGCGCCGGTTGCAGCAGGGCGTGTCGCTCGCAGAGGTGCGCGGCATCGTCCGCGACATCGCTCGGGCGCTGGACCATGCCCACGGCAACGGCGTGCTGCATTGCGACGTAAAGCCCGAGAACATCCTCTTTCGCGATGCGCCTGGCGCCGGCGCCATATCCCCGGCATTGCTCAGCGACTTCGGCATTGCGCGCATCGCCTGGGAGACTTCGTCGGCAGACGACCTGACGCAGGCGAGCGTTCCGTATGCGAGCCCGGAACAGCTTGCGGGACGGCAACTCGACCATCGCGCGGACCTGTATGGCCTGGGCGCGGTTCTGCACCTGATGTTGGCGGGAGAGCCGCCACCGCGTGCCGACACCGATGGCGTCGTTCGATTGCACGAGGCAACGCCGCGCTTGCCGCGCAACTTCGCGCCCTTCGCCGACGTGATGGGCCGGGTGTTGGCGCCGCTGCCCGAAGCTCGCCCGGCGTCGGGTGCGGAGTTTGCGGGCGAACTCGATGCGGTGACGGTGGAAGGTGCGCCCAACGTCGTTGTGCGGGCGGCGGCCGTGACCACGGCGGAAATCCAGTCCGTGGCACCCATCGGCGATGTTCCCGACCCGCTTGTTACGCGCGCGGAACCACGGCGCCA